>DUZD01000055.1 GCA_013349695.1 Rhodospirillaceae bacterium | reverse complement strand
GCCGCTTTGACGGTTAGCCGTGGCTTTGCGCTTCTTCCGCTCAGCCATGGATCGCCTCCCTCAGTTTGCCGTAGAGTTTCTCGCCCAGCTGGCGGACCACTTCCTTCTCCGGCCAGGTGAGACGGTCGTCATCCACCGAGACGGCCAACATGCCCTGCTCGCGCCAGCCATCCCGCTTGACCTGCTCGGCGGACCGGCGCTCGCCACCGAATCCCTTCGGATGCCACCTCATCGCTGCACCTCCCTCAACATGGCGGCGTAGCCGGCGACATCGACGGTGGAATCCAGGTGTTTAGGATCGTGGACGAGGCGCGCCATCTTGACGTCGATCAGACACATCGCCACCTGGGCCGGCGTGACCTTCGTTCCGAGCACCAGGGACCAGCGCTTGGCGATATGATCGAACAGGTCCAGGGGCTCGCCGTACCGGCGGCGCCGGTTCTCGACCACGCCGGCGGCGTGCTTGAGCATCATCTCGCCGTTCATGACACACCTCCCGCCGCAGTCCGAGCCACGGTCTTTTCCGCCAGGAGATCGGCGAGGGCGCCGATGATCGAGGCCGGCGCGCCGTCGCCGCCCGGCCTGCCCATGCTGGCGGCAAGGCCGGCGGGTTCGACGCCGTGCTGGAGCAGCAGGGACAGCGCCACGCAGGCGTCGTCCAGGATGGCGTCCATGTTGGAGCCGACCTTGGCGCCGTGGGTGAACACCTCGCCGATGCAGCCGGTGTCCGGGTAGTAGCCGACGGTCACCGCGTAGCGGGTGTCGTTGAACATCAACTGGACGGTCTCGTTGGGCCGCCGGTTGGGGAGTCTTGCCCTGGTCATCGCACGCCTCCCTGCGTCTCGATTGCCCAGAGCAGGATGGCGAGTGCATCCGCTTCGTTGTCGTCGGCCGGTGCGAATCCCCGAGACTGGACGGCGGCGATGACTGCATCCTTGCTTGCATTCCCTTTGCCGGTGATGAAGCGCTTGATGGTCCCAATGGGAACACCTTGATAGGCGATACCCTTGCTTTCGCACCATACGGACAGAATGGCTAACCATCCTCCATAGACATGTGAAGCATCGACACCGACGTGCCGTCGGACCTGCTCATAGGCGACAACTTCAAATCCTCCCGTTAGCCGATGCATCTCGTCGAGCCAGCTTCTGAAGCGGAGAAATCGCATACCTCCGCCTTGCCAGCGATCATTCCTGAATTCCGTTACACCGCTGGAGATCACACCACTGTCATCGATGTGAGACCAACCCGTGCGCGAGCCAAGGTCCAATGCCAGCTTTCTCATTGCACATGCCCCCAGCTTGTTTGAGCCAGGATCGCAAAGACCGTTCTCTTATGGAGGCCGTAACCATTAGCGATTACTGGGCGTGGAATTCCCATTGCCTTCATCCGCCGGATGGCGAGGACGTCAATTTCCATGATCAGCGCAGCTGGGTTCTTGGAGCCTATGAGGGCGGTACCGTGGGCAAAACAGTCTTGCAGGTTTTCCGCCTGTGTTGCCCACCGAAGATTTTCGACACGATTGTTCGTCCTCGAACCATCGATATGGGTCACGAGGTGCTTCGAAGAAGGTTGATGTCCAAGAAACGCCAGCGCCACCAATCGGTGAACATCGATCCTTTTCTGGTTCGCGTGGCTCGAGAGGTAAACCGAATAGTATCCGGTCCCCTTGTTGAGAAGCTGCCGCAGGATACGGCCGGGCTTGGCGCCGGACGCTCGTCCGACCCGACGAACATCGCCTGCGGAAAAAACTTCATACTCTGGCCAGTCCGGTACTGGACGCCAGTTCACCGCCCGCACTTGCGATCGGGCGAGCTTCGGTTGTGGATTGGGAACAAGAGATTCCTCCGTTGATATTGTCGCGGCCGATCGAAAGCCGCTTGCCTCATTGCCCGTTTTGAGCAGAGTCGTCGTAGCCATGGTGTTTCCCTTTCGGTTCATCGTGGTCAGGGCGGCGGCGGGGGACTGCCAAGAACACCGTCGCCGTCCGCTTGAACGCGGCGTTGCCGCGATTACGCGTGCGTCATCACGTATCCTCCTTTGCCGGTTCATTCGGGTAGAGGTTGATGACCTCCGCGTCGGGGAAGACGCCTTTCGCGGCCTTGAGAAGTTCCATGCCGCCGACCAGCGCCGCCACCTCGTCCGGGGTGATCCAGACAACCTTGTCGCCGTGCAGTTCCCGCACCCTGGCGATGGCGTGCTTCTGTTCGCCGATGGCGACCCTGGTTCCGGTCGCTCCGTGAAAGCCGAGCAGGTAGGCGTCGTCTTCGACCCCTGCCGTTTCCATAGCCCGGGCAATCGCCGCCCAACCCCGGCACATGGCGGCTGCCTGCTCCTCGACTTCGCGGTCGCTGCCGGTGATCAGGGCTTGGTGATAGAGGTCCTGCTGTTCGTTGAAGAGCCGGTGCAGGTCGGCATCGACGCGCTTGAGGGCGGTGAGGGTCCAGCGGCTCTCGAAGGCCTTGGCGGCCCCGGCGACCTGGCCCATGACGCGGGGGATCAGCGGCTCTCCGACCCTGCGTGCGCCGCCGCCGTGCGCGACCGCGCTCACGACGACCCCACCAGGCCAGGGCAGTTCTCGCGCGCGCGTATTACCCCCCTATACTTTTTCATTTATTACCTCCTTTTTCATGTTTTGGACTAAATAGAAAAGAAGTGCCCTTATCTGCCCAAAGCAGCAAAAAGCCGTTATTTCTCAATGGGTCGTGGTCAGGGCACATTGCAGGGCACTTCTCATTTCCAGGGCACATCGAAGTGCCCTCGCGCTGAGGGCGCCGGAGCCGAAGTGCCCTCAAAGACACTGATTTAGGGCAGGTCGAAGAGCCCATTTCTGATGCGAATGTGGCCATCAGAACCTCGGCTCCTTGCCCTGAGGGCGGCCCGCGTTCGGGCCCTGGAACATCCTGTTGATGAAATTGTCGGCCTCGCCGGAACCGGCCTGCTTGCCGTAGTTGTTGTCGGCGAACTCGTGGATGTAGCTGATGCCCTCGTCGGTCAGCTTCACCCCGGTGACATAGCGACGGCCATTGGTCTTGTAGTCTCCAGCCTCCGGCATGGCGCGGCGGATGGCCGGGAACACCGTGCGTCCACCGAAGGGCTTGGCGTCCTGGCCGAACTCCGAGATCATCCAGCCGTTGAGGGAGGACAGCAGGTCGCGGCGATCGACCATCATGCCGCCCGATGGCTCCACCGCCGTGGCCAGCCAAGCACCGATGGGGTTGTTGTCGTGCTCGAACATGCCGACGGCCTCGCGCATGACCCTGGGTGGATTGAAATACCGCCGCTCGGCTAGCCGGGCATAACCCTCCAACGCCCAATTGAGGACACCGCCCAGCTCGGCCTCTATCACCCGCTCGGAGATCGATTTCTCCTCGGCCGCCGTCTCGTCGTGCTCGACGGTCATGGGGAGCACGATGGAGCGGTTGTAGACCGCGTGCGACTGGTCCTTGACCCGGGGCAGATGGTTGGCGGTGAGGCAGACCGCGATGTCGAGGCAACCTTCCCAGTTATCCCTGTTCTTGCGCGGGATGCTGACCGGCTCGCCGGTGACGATGACCTTGTAGCGCTCAGCGTCCAGGAACTCGCCGCTACTGACCGCATCATCGGCGATCCAGGCCGAGGCCCGGATCAGCGGCTGCATCCCGAAATGCTCCTCCAGGTCGCGAGCCCGCATGCCCGTGGCGTTACCGCCGATCAGGGCGCGGAGCACCTGCGCCAACTGCGTCTTGCCGGTTCGCGACGGGCCGTAGGCGATCAGACCCTTGGTCATCTCGCGGCTTTTGCTCCGCACCAGGGCCGAGCCGAACCATTCGGCCAGGGTATCGATAACGGCCAGGCGCTCGTTTGTCTCGAGATTGCCGAAGGCGGTCTCCAGGAAGCCGAACCAGATGGGGCAGGTTGCCGCGGCGTCGATGCCGGCTTCGATCCCGTAGGTGGCATAATTGGTTTCCGAATGGCCGCGCACTTCCCGGGTTCTGGGATCGATGGCGCCGTTGCGGCAGACGATGACGCCGGCGGAATCCCATTCGATCCCCTCGCGCAGAAGGCCGGGATGCTCCATGACATAGCGCCAGGCGGCGTTCAGGAGCTGGGGCGAGGTCTTTTGGCCCATGGCGCGGACCACGCCCTGAATGGTGGTCCGCATGATGTGATCGAGTTCGTCGTCGAAGGCCCGCCAGAAACCGTCGGCGTAAGTCCAGGCTTGTCCCTGGGTCAGCATCAGCACGCCGCGGTGATCGCTCCAATGAGCGATGGCGGCTTCGCCGACCTGGGCGATCAAGTGCGCCTGCGCGGCCTTGGTCTTCTTGGCGGACTCCGGCTGGGCGGTGCCGTCGCCGGCGATCGCGGAAGCCTTCCCGGCGGCGCGTTTCTCGCGGGCCTTGGCCAGGCTGACGACGCGCTCCTGAGACCTGTCTCCAAATTTTTCCCGCGCCGAGGCGATCATCCGTCGGATCGCCGCCTCTTCGCGCTTCCAGTTCCAGGTGGCGCCATGGCGTCCGGCGGCGGCGCGGGTGGCGTCCAACAGCAGGGCCACGATCTCGTCCTCGTCGACGCCCTGCGATGCCAGGGAGGCGGAAACGCGCAACTGCGTCTGGTGAATGCCGGTATCGCCTTCGCCTAGATAGGTCACGGCGGCCAACGCCTGCTCAACGTCAATCGGCGGCTTGAAACCTAAGCGCTTGGCGGCGGCGAGGTATGGATTGTCGTGTTGGATTTTTTGGGAAGCTTCGTCGCGCACGGGACGTTCGACCACGGGCCGCTGCCAATCCAGCCATTCGACCAGGTCGTCGAACTCGTGGCGCGCCCAGGTGGCTTCGAGAACTTGGCACTGAGCGGGTTTACCGGCGTTGGCCTCCATGACGTCGGTCTTGGTGTTCATCGTGCCGGGCAGGCGCATCACGCGAGCCAGGTCACAGACATTGAGATCGCCGGCGCAGATCCCGGCCAGTTGCTTCAAGGCGCTGGTGATCGCCTCTTCGGTGGTCTCCGCGTCCTCAACGTCAGCCCTCACGTCGATGGCCTCGCTGAATAGCCAATAGGCATGCAGGCCGCCGCCGCTGTCGATGATCACGGACGGCGGAAATGGCAGGGGACGAAGCGCGGAAACGACCGTGTCCTTGTCCATGCCCATTTTGCCGGTGTCGATGTCGGCCCAGAGCGCCGGGCATTCCGCGAGATCGACCCGCCGCCCGGTGTGCGACCCGGTGACGCGGGTGCAAGCGCCGAAGAACATGCCGCGCCCTTCCAGGTTCCACCTGGCGCAGTGCGCCGCGATCATTTCGACATCACGGGTGAACAGGGGCCGCGTCGGGCCATCGCCGCTCCGGTTGGTGAACGAACGCAACTCGACGGCGTGCTCGGTGGTCACGCCGAAGAAATCGGCGAGAAAATCTGCGGACTCCTGATAAGATCGTTCACGCACGATCCTGCTCCTGTGGGTTGGTGCGGGGTTGGACGGAGGCGTTAGAGCGCCCCCACCCAACGTATCGGGTCTAGAACCTGGTGCGGTGGCCGGCGCCGGTACGGTTCGCGCTGTTGGAGGCGCCGGCCGCTCTCTCGGGTTCGGGGGCCGGTTCTTCTCGGGTCCGGTCACCAGCCTCGGCACTGAGCAGGTCCGCCTCGTCCACCCAATCGGCCAGTTCGAAGACCGGCACGTCGACGCGGCCATAGGCCTTATTGGGATGGGCGTAGTCGGATGCCCGCAATTCAATGACAGGCAGCTTGCCGGGTTTCTGCCGGTAGGCGGTGCCGTAGTCTTTGGCGAACGCCCCGATGGCCCCGATGCCGCCGCGGGTGCTGGTGGCGAACAGGAACTCCTCGCCGGTCTCCGGACCCTTCAGCGGCAAGTGGTTGGTGAACTGCCAGGGGTCCTTGGGATCGCTGCGGTCATCGGTCTCCCACAGGTTGCGGTCCTCGTCGCCAAGTTCGTTGCGCCTTGGCGGCGCCACGCCATCGCCGATCAGCACCATCACCTCGTCGGTGGGCTTGCCGTCCCGCCAGCGGACCCATCCGACCTTGGCGCCGGGCATGTTGGCGATCAGCCGGGTGCCGAGCGGGATCTCGATGTCGTCCTGGCCGTAGAAGAAGCGACCCTTGCGGAACTTGATGATGTTGCGGGCGCCGCCGGTGGCCTGCTCGCCATAGGCGGCGTAGGGGTTGTAGTTGTCGGCGGCGGCGACGGCGCCGCCATTGGTCTGTGTCGCAGGTACGTTTATCATTTACATGGCTCCTTTCACGGTTACCTGAGCTTGATGGTGAGGCGTTCGCCGGGATCTCCCGGCGTCTCGAACGGCGAGAGATCGATACCGGCTGCCTCTAAGGCCTTCTTGTTCAGGGACATGCGTCCCTTGACCGGGAAGTAGGTCACCGACCAATCGTCGCCTTCGACCTTGCGGGTCCGGTGTTCCCGCAAGAATTCCTTGATCCGTTCCTGGGCCTCGGCATGGCGCCGGGCCGCGGCGTCCTTCTGGGCCCGCGCTGCCTGTTCCTCGTTGACCATGTCCTTGAGGGCCGCGAGCGCATTGCCGCCGAGCGGTTCCCTGTCTTCGGGGATGGCGCCGACGGTATCGCCGGCGCAATGGCTTCGGTGCGGGCAGAAGCGGCACTCGCCGCCGCCGCCGAGCTTGCCTTCGGGTGGCAATTCCAGGGACGTGTCCGCCGTCATGACACGGGTGGCGCGGACCTTGGCCGCCGCGTAGATATCCGGATCGAACGGGATCGCGAACTCGGTCACGTCGTCGAGGAACGAAGCGTCCGTGTACGAGATCAGCGCGAAATTCGGCCTGTACTCGGTGCAGTGCCGGATCAGGCCCATTTGGCAATGGACCTGAAATTCGTGCTCGGCCTTGGCGTCCTTGAGGCCGACGCGGGGATCAATGCTCTTGCACTCGACCACCAAGCTGTCGCCGCCGATGTCGTCGATGCCATGGTGCGACAGCGCGTCAGGCGAGACGCCGACCAGCAGGCCGTCGCTGGTGGCGGAGAGATACCCGTCGACCAGGGTCTTCTGCTCCGGGCCTGCGAACAGGAAGGCGACGCCATTGGGCAATTGGCCGCGGATGCCCGGCTCCCAGTGATGGTTCTCGATAAGATCGCCGCGCAGCTTGGCGCCGTAGCGATCGACATAATCAGGATCGGGTTCGACGCCGTTCTTTGCGAACCAGGTCTTGCGCAGGCACTGGCCGACCTCGCTGGCGCCGACGGTGAGATCCCGGTCGTGCCCCCAGGTCTTGCCGTTTGCGGCCACATGGGCGTCGAGCATGGATTTGATGGAAATCGTGCCCATCACGCCGCCCTCAGCAGCCGCTTGATGATGAAAAAGGCATTGTCGGGGTCGCCGGGCAGCGGGTCGTCCAGTTCGACGAGACCGGCGTCGCCGCGGATGCGTCCGATACGCTTATCGATCAAACGAAGCGCCAGGCGGCGGAAGTCCTCATCCGCTCGCAACAGCCAGTCCTGGGCCTCGATGCGGCCGATCATGACGTCGGCGTCGTCGATGGTGAGCTTGTCGAACTCGGCAAGGAGAGAGGCCAGGTGTTTGCCCAGAGGAGACGCCAGCGCCTCGGCGGTTCTCCGTGCTTCCTCGCGCCGGTAATTGGCGGCGAGCCGGCTGCGTTCCTCGAGGCGCTCGTCCTTGGCCGACATGGCCTGGCCGTTGGCCGGCCGCTTCCGCCTGGCCTTGACCGGGCGCGGCGTGTAGGTGTCGGCGAAGACCTCGAAGGGGTTCGTCGCGGCGGTCATCGCGGCCATCACTGGGACCCGGCCACGACCGAGGTGCTGGCGCGAAGGTTCTCGGCCTCGTAGGCCTCGATGTCCTCGAGGCGGTAAACCACGCGGCCGCCGATCTTCAGGTACGCGGGGCCCTCGCCGATCCAGCGCCAGCGCTCCAGCGTGCGCTTGGAGATGTTCCAGCGTTCGGCGAGTTCGATCTGATTGAGGTGCCGGACGCGCGTCCGCTGTGATCCTTGTTCCACAGTCATCGGCTGCGGCTCCTCTGGCCTGACGGGTCGTTCTCGCGGATGTAACCGAGAATCCGGTCAGCGGTCGCGAGGGTCGGAGACCGGCCGCGGCGAAGATTGAGGACCAGCGACGGATCGCCGATCGCCTGGCGGCCGAACTCGGTGGGCTTGGTGCCCGTGCGCTTCAGGAAGCTTTCGACCTCCTCGCGAAACTGTTGGGTGAACGTCTGCATGATAGGAATATTCAAATCACTATTTTCCTATTGCGTCAACGAGAAAAGATTGTTAATTTCCTATATCCAATTGTGAAGGAGGGTCCGATGGATCTAGATACTGTTCGGCACAAGGTACTGAAGCTGATCGAGGGCCAAGGGACCGACCTTAAGAATGCGTCGCTCGCAATGGGGCGGAACGCGGCGTACCTGCATCAGTTCGTCTATCGCGGAACGCCGAAAGTCCTTTCCGAGGACGACCGCGCGGCGCTTGCTCGGCACCTCCAGTGCGACGAGGAAGAGCTCCGGCACAAGAAGCGGCCCGCGCGCAAGCCGCGCGCGAAGCCCGTGCGTCTGGAGCGCGTCGTGGAGGCGCCGGCCTCTAAAGCTCTACCGGAGGGCTTCTCCGCGATCCCCGAGATCGACGTCCGGGTGTCCGCCGGGCCGGGCGCCCTTCACGAGGGGCTCGAGGAGACCAAGGATATCTGGTACTTCCCGGACCCCGTCATCCGCCATGAGTTCCGGGTCCGGCCCGACGACCTCCGGATGATCACCATCGACGGCGATTCGATGTATCCCTTGCTCTCAAGCGGGGACCGCATCTTGCTCGACACCAGCCAGCGCATCCCGGTGCCGCCCGGGATTTTCGTCATCTGGGACGGCATGGGCTTGGTTGCGAAGCGCGTCGAGCACGTGCCCAACTCCGATCCGCCGAAGGTGATCATCAAGTCGGTCAACCCCGAATACGACACCTACGAGCGGGATGCCGAGGAGGTGCACATCATCGGGCGCGTCGTCTGGACCGCGAGACGGTTGTGAGACGCTTACGCCCGGAGCCGGGTTTCCTCAAACTGGCCAAGTGGGTCGGGACCGCTGCCGGCGTCGCGGGCGCCGTACTCATCGCGGCCAACATCGGGGCGGTCGGCTTCGGGTTCGTCCTGTTCCTCATCTCGTCGCTGCTCTGGATCCTGGTCGGCTGGATGCACCGGGAGCCGAGCCTCGTGGTTTTGCAAGGGGCTTTCACGGCGATCAATGTGCTCGGTATCTATCGCTGGATGCTGGCATAGGACATCGCCCATGGCGCGGGGAATTTGGACGACTGCAATCCTTCTGATCACAACGGTCGCCGCGCTCCCTGCTCCCGCTGCGGTCGAGATCGCCGGGGTGGCAAGCATCATCGACGGTGACACGATCGAAATTCACGGCCAACGCATCCGGCTCTTCGGGATCGACTCCCCGGAAAGCGCGCAGTTCTGCGAGAAAGAGGGAATCCGGACGCGGTTTTGAAGTGGCCATCGATAACGTCCCTGAAATCGTCCACCGCCGCATTCAACTTGGCGGGGTGAATTCTTATTGAAGCTCATGGTGTGAGGATGCTCGAAGCGGGGACCAAATCATAGTAGGCTCCAATTTCGATCTTTCGTTCAGAAGTTGGTCACCATGCAACTCACCCCGATCATCAACAACTTGGCTCATTCCGAGAAGCTTCCCGAGGAGACGATCAGGAAGTGCCTCGATCTTGGCGACGATATCGTACCGGCCTTTCTGAGCATCCTCATCCGTTTTACCGAGAACACCCCTCTCAGTGACGCTGAGGAACAGGCGATCTTCCTGATCGTCCATCTCCTGGGCGAAATCGGGGATAAGCGTGCATTCCCGGTGTTGCTGGATTTCCTTCAGGCAGATCAGGATCGGATTAATGATGTTCTTTCCGACGCCCTGACGGAAACGGTTCCGAGCATCGTCATCAGCACCTTCGATGGTGATGTTGACCGGCTCGTCGGGTTGATCAACAACCCGAATGTGGTCGATGTCATGCGAGCGGGGGCGATGGAGGTGTGGGCGTACTTCGTCGCTCGTGGTGACATTCCTCGTGACGTTGCCCACCAGCAGCTTTCAAACTGGTTCAGCGGTCTTCAGCCCCAAGGTGAAGATTACATCTGGGTTCCGTTGGTCAAGTGCGTTGCCATGTTGAATGTCCGTGACCTCGCGAACCATGTATATCGCCTCTTTGATTTGGGATGGGTTCCCTACGCAGCTTTGCGGCGCGAAGATTTTGATCGACGCTTGGACCAAGTTCATTCGACATCCAATCCGATGGAGGTGATGGAACGGTATCGGATTGGACCGTTCACTGACACCATTGGCACCTTGAGTTCCTGGCACGGATATTCCGACGAATACATTGCCAGGAAACGGATGCATGAGCAGGGGGGCCAGGGTGGGATTGCGGATACCTACGTGAACCGCTTTAAGAGCATCGGTCGCAACGATCCATGCCCCTGCGGCTCGGGCAAGAAATTCAAAAAATGCTGTCTGCACTGATGACCGACCATCCTATCCAACCCGGCGACCGATATCTCCGTCTTGGGAATCCGACTTTTCGTACCATGGCGCAATCATACCCGATCTCGGAGAACCGTTGGCTTCAATGGGACCCACCCAAAAACGGACACCATACGGACACAAAGAAAATGGCCTAGCAGTGGCTATCTGCTAAGCCATTGTTTTTATTGGTTGTGGGGGCAGGATTTGTTCAAGATCCTACCATGCTCAAGTTGAGGAAAGCCGTTTGAAGTTGGTTGCGGGGGCCCGCAACTGCCTTAATTTGCTCCTGTCTGTAAAGGACATGAAAACTGGAGGGACTGCCTTTTAATCAGAGGGTCGTGGGTTCGAACCCCGCAGCGTCTACCAGTAAAATCAAAGGCTTAGCCGGAAACGGCTGGGCCTTTGGTACTTAGAATTCAAAAATGGCAGCTTATTGGCAGCGATTTGCAGAGCGCTTGCCTGGTTCTCTGCCCAAAATAAATCGCTTGCGAACATCGCACAAATATCGGGGACGGCGAAGCCAGCCCCCATGGATCTCGTTCGCGCCCTGCATGTTCCTACAGACAGGAAAAGAAGTAAGATGGCGGAAACCACCCGGGGGAAACCATGGAGGAGAGATCCGACGGCAAATGCCCGTTCTGCAACCCAGATCGGGATATTCTTATGGAGAATGACCACGCCATTGCCATTTTCGACGGATACCCGGTATCACCGGGACATGCACTCGTCATCCCAAAGCGGCACGTTGCTACCATTTTCGATCTGGATGTTGAGGAATACAGTAGTGCCCTCGATTTGCTCCGCGAATTAAAGCCATACCTTGAGAAGGAGCACCAGACAGGCGCCTTCAATGTCGGCGTGAACTGTGGCGAGTTTGCTGGCCAGACCGTAGGGCACGCCCACATCCACCTAATCCCTCGATATCCTGGTGATGTTGCAAACCCCAGGGGTGGCATCCGCAATATTATTCCAGGGAAGGGAGATTACTGAGTTGTCCGGCTCCCTTTTATCGACCGTTACCCAGATTATGGACCGTGGGCAGAACACGAACTCATACAAGTTCGCTCTTCTAAGGTCTTTGGCAGCCTTCGGCATTCAGCATGGCAACGGTGAAGAAGTTATCTCTCGGGAGTGGCTGGCCGAGAGGTTCATCGAGTTCTATTGGCCCATCACGGTCCGCTTCCAGATCAGGCAAGCAACGGTCCTCGACAAAGATCCTGTGGTGATGAAATTCATCAGGAACGAAACAAATGAACTCGGATTGCCACCTGAAATGCCTCTGCGCAGGTATCGCGACCAGCACTCTGACCGGTACGGGGAACTGGTGGCACGGACGGCAGGAAACGCATTTGACGATGTCATCCCTCGCTTCCATACCGTGGCACGTAGAAAGATCAAACCGCGTCTTTATAAAATTGATGGCGAGGACATCATCATCGGCAAAAAACAACGGATGTTTCTCCGTGAAAACCACAAGACACTTGATCTTCTTGCCGTCGGGGCATGGGTTAAGTTCACGGAGAGCTTCACGTCGGCACCACGCCTGTATGAGAAAATACAAGGACTGGAACCAACCCGGTCCACGTTGACGCGATATCGGAATTTCCTTCTTTCGTGGGGGGAGCCCAGTTGCTTCTACTGCTCTGAACCAGTCAGGAACAATTCCGACGTTGATCATGTCGTGCCTTGGTCGTTTATAGCCGAGGATAAGATTTGGAACCTGGTTCTCGCCTGTGACCAGTGCAACGGCGACAAGTTGAGCGCCACGCCGGCTGATATGTTCATCAATAAGCTGAATGAGCGTAATCACCAGCTCCTTGAGGTGGGCGATGACAATATATTGGACGCAAAAATAAGGAAGGAACTAGCCGAGTGGCGGGGTCGCGACTTGGCGGAACACATTTGGATGCTGGTTAATCGCTGCCGTGCTGATGGGTTTGGGACGTGGGGACCCTAGGGAATTATAGTCGTTCTGGTGACGCGGGCAAAAGAATGAAGGGTGGATGGGAATAGGGGGCATCATGTCCAAGCGCACATTGGCGGTATTGTTTGTAATCTTGTTGTTTTCGTGGCCGGGGACGGCGGCGGCGCAGTCCGATGCGCTTAGGTCGGCATACGATCAATGCAACACCCTCCAAGATCAAGGCCGCTACGGCGACGCCGAGCCGCTCTTCAAGCGCGCCCTGGCGATTGATGAGAAGGCCCTCGGGCCGGAACACCCCGGCTTGGCCACGGACCTCAACAACCTCGCCGCG
>DUZD01000054.1 GCA_013349695.1 Rhodospirillaceae bacterium | reverse complement strand
TGGCGCCGCCGCCGCCGGTTCCGCCGGTCGAGGTGGTCACAAGACTGCCGTGAAAACAGCGGTTCATGGTAGCCACCAGCATCCACGCCCGGCGGTAGGACATGCCCATGCGCCTGGCCGCCGCCGAAATCGAACCGCACGAGGCGATGGCTTGCAACAAATCCACCTTGCCGGGACCAAGAGCGGTGGCCGATCCAATGAGAATATGGACCCGAGGCCGTGTTTTGCCGGACCTTGCCATGATTGCGCCAATTCTCCCCCTCTGTTCATAAAGGGGTTGATGGATGGGGAAGTCAATATTCGGACTTGCATAGAAATAAGGGGGACACCATACGCATTGAAATTCCTATGGGACCGAGAGAACTTGCTCCATAGGCAACAACGGGATTCTTTAGTCCCCCTTCGCAAGAGCAACCATCATTTTTTCCGCTTCCTCCCCAACCCCGCCTTCCTGGCAAGCGAGGAACGCTTCTCGGAGTAGTTGGCGGCGGTCATCGGGTAGTCGGTTTTCAAACCGAACTTCTCTCTATACTCAACGCAATGGTGAAAACCTGTCGCCCCGCCGACAACTCAAGGCGGGGTGAAACCGTTCTTCACCGCCATGTGATTAGCCGGCGGCGGCCGAATTGGCTAAATTTTTAGCCATGGCTCGTTGGCGCAAAACCCTTGCTCTGTTGGCAACCCTGTGGCTTGGGTCCTGGCCGGCGGCGGCCGGGAGTTCTTTGACTGTGGTCGAATTGTTCACCTCCCAGGGGTGTTCGTCTTGTCCTCCCGCCAACGCTTTCCTGGGCGAATTGGCCGAGCGCGACGACTTGCTGGCCCTTTCCTTTCACGTCGATTACTGGGATTACATCGGTTGGAAGGATGTTTTCGCCAGCCCCGTTAACAGCCGGCGTCAACGGGACTACGCCCGCAGCCTGGGCTTTCGTTACGTCTTTACTCCCCAAATGGTCATCCAGGGAGCGGCCCAGGCGACGGGAACCGACCGCGCCGCCATCCTCGGGGGGATCAGCGCCCAGCAAAAACACTCACGGGTTCCGTTGACGCTCGGGCACGGCGCCGATTCGGGCACGATGACCGTTGCCATGGCGGCTGTCGCCGGCGGCGAACCGGCCGACGTCTGGCTGGCGGTTTTCGACCATGAGCGCATAACTCCCGTCAAAAGCGGCGAAAACCGGGGCCGCGCCATCCACAATTTCAACGTCGTTCGGGATTTTCGGCATATCGCCGTCTGGCGGGGCGAAGCCCTGGAAATCTCTGCTTCCCTGCCGGAGGTGGCAGTTTTGGAAAACGACGCCTGCGCGGTGATCGTCCAGTCCCGCCGAACCGGGCGCATCCTTGGCGCCGCCAAAATCGCCATCAAAGGGGAATAATTTTCGTTTGCGAAAAAATGTGGCGCCTTCTTTAAAGCATTCCCCGTTTGCACGAAATCGGCGCCGGCCCGCTCCCCCGCCATCGTGGCTTCAAAAGATGAGGCGGCGGCCAGAACGGCAAAACGTTAAATCGCCCGCACCACCGCGTGCCGCTTCTTGCCGGCGGAAAGCTTGATGAGCCCTTTGCTACCCATGTCGGCAAGGCTCACCGACTGTAATTCGTTGCCGATGACGACGCCGTTGAGGCGGCCGCCGCCACCCTTGATCAGGCGCCTGGCCTCGCTGTTGGAAGCGGCAAGACCGGCGCGCGTCAGCAGTTCGAACGCCGGAATGCCGTTTTCAAGGTCTCCCCGCGCCACGTCGATGACCGGCAGTCCGGCGCCATCGGATGTCCCGCCAGCTTCGATAACGCCAACGCCGCCATTCTCGAAAACACTTGCCGCGCTGGCGGCGACATCCCCGACGACGGTTTCTCCGTGGCAAAGTTTCGTCGCTTCGTTGGCAAGAATTTTCTTGGCCTCGTTGCACTCTTCCCCTTTCAGGGCTTCCAGGCGGGCGATCTCGCCGACAGGCAAATCGGTGAACAGGCGCAGGAACCCGCCGACATCGGCGTCCTCGGTGTTGCGCCAGAATTGCCAATAGCCGTAAGGCGAAAGCATGTCCTTGTTGAGCCATACCGCGCCGGCGGCGGTCTTGCCCATCTTGGCGCCGGAGGCGGTTTCCAAGAGCGGCGTCGTCAGGCCGTAGAGCGCCCGCCCGTCGAGGCGGCGGGCCAACTCGACGCCGCCGACGATATTGCCCCACTGGTCCGAGCCGCCCATTTGCAAGAGGCAATCGTGGCGGCGGGCCAACTCCAGGAAATCGTAAGCCTGAAGGATCATGTAGTTGAATTCGAGAAAGGTCAGCGGCTGCTCCCGGTCCAGGCGCAGCTTCACACTTTCGAATCCAAGCATGCGGTTGATCGAGAAGTGTCGCCCGTAATCGCGCAGGAACGGAATGTATTGCAGGCCGTCCAGCCAATCGGCGTTGTTGGCCATGAGGGCGTCCGTCGGGCCGTCGCCGAAATCGAGAAACGTTTTAAAAATGTCCTTGATGCCGGCCATGTTGGCGGCGATACCGTCGTCGTCGAGAAGCTTGCGGGTTTCGTCCTTGCCCGACGGGTCGCCGACCTTGGTGGTGCCGCCGCCCATCAGGACGATGGGCCTGTGGCCGGTTTTTTGCAACCAGCGCAACAGCATGATCGAAACCAGACTGCCGGCGTGCAGGCTCGGCGCCGTGCAGTCGAAACCGATGTAGGCGGTGATCGAGCTTTTTGAGGCAAGGGTGTCAAGGGCTTCCATATCCGTGCACTGGTGCAGGAAACCGCGTTCGGCGACAATGCGGATGAAATCCGAGCTGTAAATGGTCATCGGCCGTGCATCCTTGGCGTGGTTTCCGCCGGGCGCTTGCGGAGACGGCGGCTAATTACCACAATCGCCGCCGCCCGACAACGCAGGTTGGAAAGAGGCAAAGCATGACGGGACAACAACCACTGACGGCCCTGGGGCTGATGAGCGGAACGTCGCTGGACGGCATCGACGCGGCGATCATCCAAACCGACGGCGAACGGGTGCAAAATACCGGCCCGGCGGCCACCGTGGCTTACGATTCCAGCCTCAGGAAATCTGTTCGGAGCGTGCTGGGAACCGATGGAGACGCGGATGTCGCCCGCCAGTTGACCCTCGAACACGCCGAGGTGGTGCGCGCCCTATTGACCGACAACGGCTACGAGGCCGCCGACATCGATATCATCGGTTTTCACGGCCATACCGTTCTCCATCGGCCTCGGGCCGGCATCAGCCGGCAGATCGGCGACGGGGCTCTGCTGGCGCGCCAGACCGGAATCCCCGTCGTCGACGACTTTCGCGGCCGCGACGTCGCCGCCGGGGGCGAAGGCGCGCCGCTGGCGCCGCTGTTCCACGCCGCCCTCTCCGGGGGTCTCGAAAAACCCATTGCCGTCCTCAACCTGGGCGGTGTCGGTAACGTCACCTGGATCGGCAAGGAAGGGGACCTTCTGGCCTTTGACACCGGTCCCGGAAACGCCCTCATCGACGATTGGACCGCCAAAACCATCCAACGCCCGATGGACGAGGACGGCCGTCTGGCTCTGGGCGGGCGGGTGGACAAGGACATTCTGGCCGGACTGCTGGATCACGCCTATTTCCACCGTTCGCCGCCCAAGTCCATGGACCGGGATGATTTTTCGTTTGACCGATTGTTGACTCTTTCCCCCGCCGACGGGGCGGCGACGCTGACGGCGTTGACGGCGGAAGCCGTGGCCAAGGCGCGGGTTTTTTTCACCGCGCCGCCGAAGCGATGGCTGGTCTGCGGTGGCGGCAGACGCAACCGAACCCTGATGACGGCCTTGCGAGAGGTTTTGCGGACACCCGTGGAGCCGGTCGAATCCGTGGGTTGGCAAGGCGACGTGCTGGAAGCCCAGGCGTTTGGTTTCCTTGCCGTTCGTTCTCTTTACGGTTTGCCGGTGAGTCTGCCGGCGACGACCGGCGTCAATCGGCCGCTGACCGGTGGCCGCCTGCACCGGCCTTGAAAAACGGCAAAAAAACGCTTACGCCGCTTTGGTCAGGACTTTGTTCAAGTAATTTTCGACATGGCCGTTGAGGATGTCGACCTGATCGGCGAAGGAATGATCGCCGCCTTTGATGATTTGGTATTCGATGCTAATGTTTTTCTGGCTGGAGATTTTTTGGTTGAGTTTGTCAACCGAGGCGATGGGAATGATCTCATCGGCATCGCCGTGGATGATAATGCCGGATGAGGGACAAGGAGCCAGGAACGAGAAATCGTAAAGACTGGCCGGCGGCGCCACCGAAATGAAACCGCTGATCTCCGGGCGGCGCATCATTAATTGCATGGAAATCCAAGCGCCAAAGGAAAATCCGCCGATCCAGCAACTGGTGGCGTTGGGATTGTGGGCCTGCATCCAATCAAGGGCCGCGGCGGCGTCGCTCAGCTCTCCCTGGCCGTTGTCGAAACGGCCCTGGGAACGCCCGACACCGCGAAAATTGAAGCGCAAGACGGAAAAATTTCGGCGCACAAAGGTTTGGTACAAAGCATAAACGACCTTGTTATTCATGGTGCCGCCGTGCTGCGGATGGGGATGCAGCATTAGCGCGATTGGCGCGGAGGGCCGTTTGGAGTGGTGGTAGCTACCTTCGAGGCGACCCGCAAGGCCGTTGAAAATGACTTCAGGCATAATTCTCGATTAATGGCCCTACTGTCGTTTGAGTGGATTTTCCCGACAACTCAACTCAGGAAAAAGAATGCAGTATAAAGGCCTTTACCGGTTATTCTTGATCAGCAGGGTAGGTGATCTTATATTCCAAATGACCAACGAAAAAAGTTAATTTTTTTCGCTGCGGTTAAAACACCGAACGACGCCAATGAGGATATAGCAGAAGCGATGATTTTCAAGAGGTTTCAGGAAGATATTGATTCATTTTTGGCCCGCGACCCGGCGGCGCGCTCGCGTTTGGAAGTGGCGCTTTGTTATCCGGGCTACCATGCCTTGATGTTTTACCGTCTTTCCCATCCCTTGTGGAAACACAACTGGCGTCTTCTGTCGCGGTGGATTTCGCAGCTCGGCAAATTCCTGACCGGCATTGAAATTCATCCTGGCGCCGGGATCGGCCGCCGCTTCGTCATCGATCACGGCAACAGCGTGGTTATCGGGGAAACCTCGCTCATCGGCGATGACGTCACCATGTATCAGGGCGTCACCCTGGGCGGCATTGCGCCGTCGGTGGATTCCAAATCACAGATTAATCGGAAACGCCACCCGACCGTTCTGGACGGCGCCATCATCGGCTCCGGCGCGCAGGTGTTGGGACCGATCACGGTGGGCAAAGGCGCCCGCGTCGGCGCCAACGCCGTTGTCACCAAGGATGTTCCGCCGGGCGTGACGGCGGTGGGCATCCCGGCCCGGGTGATCATGCCCAAGAATAAACAGCAAGCGAAAAATTTTGTTGCTTACGGCACACCGGCGGGAGACTGTCCCGATCCGGTGGTGCAAACTATCACCAACCTCCGTGGGCAAGTGGAAGCGCTCATGGACAAAGTCGATGCCCTGGAAAGGCGCCTCGAGGAAAGCTTTTCGCCGGAAGATGAAATAAGTGACAGGAAATCCGCGACAAATGACGCCAAAAAGCCCGTCGCGATTTCCGGAGGATGTTCGTAGTACCGGGTAGAGGCCGTTAGGCCTTGTGGCGCCAGTTGAAGGAGATGGCCCGTGAAACTGAGTACAAAAGGACGATATGCCGTGATGGCCATGGCTGATCTGGCCTGCCATTGCGACGGCAAACCGGTTGCTCTCGCCGATGTCGCCGAACGCCAGGAAATTTCTCTTTCTTATCTGGAACAGTTGTTCGGCAAGCTGAGGAGAGGCGGTCTGGTCAACAGTGTGCGCGGTCCGGGCGGAGGTTATCTTTTGTCCCGCGACGCCGATGAAGTGCGGGTTTCGGATATTATCATGGCCGTCGACGAACCCATTAAAGCGACCCGCTGTCATTCGGGCCTCCCGGCCGGATGCCATTCCGACAAATCCCGTTGTCTAACCCACGACCTCTGGGAGGAGTTGGGCAATCAGATATACCTTTACCTGAGTTCCGTATCCTTGGCCGACATCTGTCAGCGTCGGTTGTTGGGAACCAGCGGCCTTCACCACGGCAACGACAAGCAAGATACTTTAGTAGCGGCCGGGTAAGCCGGCCCCAAGCGATGAGATCGAAGCCGTCCATCATGGAACGCACCGTCTATCTGGATCATAACGCATCCGCGCCGATCAGGCCGCAATCCGCCGAGGCCATGACGTCGGCATGCGCGTTGACTGGCAATGCCTCGTCCGTTCACCGTTACGGCCGCTTGGTCCGCCGGGCCGTCGAAGACGCCCGCGAGGAGGTTGCCGCCTTGGTGGGGGCGTCCCCCGCCGGCATCGTCTTCACCAGCGGCGGCACCGAGGCCAATAACTTGGCCATCCGAGGGGCCGGCCGTCTCCGCGTCCTGGTCTCGGCGGTGGAGCATCTTTCCGTGCTGCGGGCCGGAGCGGACCTGGAGATCATTGCCGTTGACGGCGATGGAGTCATCAATCTGCAAGCGCTCGCCTCCTTGTTGGAGGACGAAACCAGACCGGCCCTTGTTTCGCTGATGCTGGCCAACAACGAAACCGGCGTGATCCAGCCGGTCGCGGCGGCCGTTGAAATCGCCCATCGCCATGGCGCCCTGGTTCATTGCGACGCGGTGCAAGCAGCGGGAAAAATCCCTGTTGACATGATGGCGCTCGGCCTTGACTACCTGTCCTTGTCCGCCCACAAAATCTGCGGTCCGGCGGGTACCGGCGCTTTGGTGGTTGCCGATGGCGCCCCTCTTGCCGGCGTCGCTTTCGGCGGCGGCCAGGAGCGGGGACGCCGGGCCGGGACCGAGAATTTGCCCGGAATCGCCGGCTTTGGCGTTGCCGCTCGTCTGGCGCGGGCCGCGTTGGAGGAGTTCGCCGGTCTGGCTCGGCGGCGCGACGGATTGGAACGCCGGATCCTCGATCTCGCCCCCGCCGTCAGGATTTTCGGGGCGGCAAGCGAGCGCCTGCCCAACACCAGCTGTTTCGCCCTTCCGGGAATGACCGGCGAAACCCAGGTCATGGCCCTCGATCTTGCCGGCGTGGCGGTAAGCGCCGGTTCGGCTTGTTCGTCCGGAAAGATCGCGACAAGCCACGTGCTCGAAGCCATGGGCGTCGACAAGGAGATGGCTGTTTGCGCCATCCGGGTGAGCCTGGGCTGGACCAGCACGGAAAACGATATCGACACTTTTATCCGGACCTGGACGGCGGTTCGCGCCACCGCGGATGCCGCCCTCCGCGCCGCGGCGGCGGCATGATGCACTGAATTCCTGGGAAAAGGGATGAACAATGGGCAAGGATACTGGCGAAGGCGGTAACGGCGCGGCAAAGCCCCGCTGGAACAAGAATTCGCCTCTCTATCTTGATTATCAGGCGACGACGCCGACAGATCCCCGCGTCGTCGAGGCGATGGCGCCCTACTGGACCGAAAAGTTCGGCAATCCCCATTCGCGCAACCATCACTTCGGCTGGGAAGCCGAGGAGGCGGTGGAAAAGGCCCGCGCCCAGGTTGCCAGCCTGATCGGCGCCAACGCCAAGGAGATCATCTTCACCTCCGGCGCCACCGAATCCAACAACTTGGCGCTCAAGGGCATCGGGCTGTTCTACAAGGAAAAGAAAAACCATATCATCACCTGCCTCACCGAACACAAGTGCGTGCTCGACACCTGCCGCCACATGGAGCAGGACGGTTTCGATGTGACCTATCTGCCGGTGCGGAAGAGCGGGCTGATTGATTTGCGGGATTTGCAGGCGGCGTTCACAGAGAGCACCTCGCTGGTCTCGATCATGGGCGTCAACAACGAGATCGGCGTCATTCAGCCACTCAAGGAAATCGGCGCCCTTTGCCGCCAGCGGAAGATATTCTTCCATACGGACTGCGCTCAGGCCATCGGCAAGATTCCTCTCGATGTCGAAGACATGAACATCGACCTGATGAGCATATCGGGTCATAAAACCTATGGTCCGATGGGCATCGGCGCCCTTTACGTTAGGCGCCGCCCGCGCGTCCGCCTGGTCGCCATGATCAACGGCGGCGGCCAGGAGCGCGGTATGCGCTCAGGAACTCTTCCCAGCCCGCTATGCGTCGGTCTGGGCGCCGCCTGCGCCATCGCCGAAAAGGAAATGGGCGCCGAGGCCGAACGGCTGCGTTTGCTTCGCGACCGTTTTTACGAAGCCATCACCAGTCGTCTCACGGAGGTTTATCTCAACGGCGATCTCGAACATCGTATTCCCGGAAACCTTAATTTCAGCTTCGCCTTTGTCGAGGGCGAGGGGCTGATGATGGGCGTCAAGGAATTGGCGGTTTCCTCGGGCTCCGCCTGTACCTCCGCGTCGCTTGAGCCATCTTACGTTTTAAAGGCTATCGGCGTCGACGTGGAATTGGCTCATACCAGTCTGCGGATCGGTTTTGGCCGTTTTACCAGCAAGCAAGACGTCGACTTCGCCGTTGACAGGATCGTCGGCGAGGTCGAACGCTTGCGCGAGATCAGTCCGCTCTGGGAAATGGCGCGGGAAGGCATAGATTTGAAATCGATAGAATGGGCTGATCACTGAGGTTTGATTATTCCGGACTTGGCATCCGGCGCATAATGGAGAACAACAAATGGCATACAGTAAAAAACTCCTGGACCATTATGAAAATCCGCGCAATATCGGGTCTTTGGACAAGAACGATGACGGCGTCGGCACCGGACTGGTAGGGGCGCCGGCGTGCGGCGACGTGATGAAACTGCAGATCAAGGTCGGCGAGGATGGAATCATCGAGGATGCCAAGTTCAAGACCTTCGGTTGCGGTTCGGCCATTGCCTCGAGTTCCCTGGTCACCGAATGGGTCAAGGGCAAGTCGATCGACGATGCCGCCGGAATCAAGAACTCGGAGATCGCCCAGCACCTGGCCTTGCCGCCGGTGAAGATTCATTGCTCGGTCCTGGCCGAGGATGCGATCAAGGCCGCCGTTTCCGATTACAAGGTCAAACAAGGGGTGGGCGAGAAGAAGATCAAAGCCGCTGAATAAGGGCCCGGACCTTGGGCGCCGCCTTGACTTTGCCATGAGAGTATTATGAACGACCGTCCGCCACCGATGAGCTTGACCGACACCGCCGCCGAACGGGTCAAGGCCATGCTTGCCAGTCGTGGCAAGCCCAGCCTCGGCGTGCGCATCGGAATCCGCTCCAAGGGATGCTCGGGCTTGTCCTATACCCTTGAGTTCGCCGACCAGAAAGACCCTTTGGACGAAGTGCTCAAGGACAAGGGAGTGACCATCTTGATCGATCCCAAAGCGACATTGTTCATCCTCGGCACGGAAATGGACTTCGTGGAAGAAGAGCTGCAATCGGGTTTCGTCTTCCGCAACCCCAACGAAAAGGGCCGATGCGGTTGCGGCGAATCCTTCCACGTATGACTTGATTGCCATACGGCGTCCCCAGGCCTCCCGCCGGCCGAACAGGCAATCTTCACCTTTGCACCAATAACAGATATTGCAAATGCACGAGCAGATAAAACAGGTTCCGCGATCCCGGCCCGCCAATGATTCCGGCATCGTTGTGTGCTGGTCCTGCAAAGGGCCGGTAGAGAGTGGCGTCTTGTTCTGCCCCGTCTGCGAGGCCGTGCAACCGCCGGGACAGCTCGATCATTTCTTCCGCTTGGGGCTCGAGGTGTCTTTCGATGTCGACCAAAAGATGCTGGACCGCCGTTACTTCGATTTGCAACGTCATCTGCATCCGGACCGGTTCGCCACCAAGACCCCGCGCGAACGGGCGCTTTCCCAGAGCCAAGCGACCAGCCTCAATCAGGCTTACGAGGTTCTCAAGGACGATCTCGGCCGGGCCGACTATCTGATCCATCTGCAAGGCGCCGAGGTGCCCGAGGGCTGCAACTTGATCAATGACCAGAAGCTGTTGATGGAAAGCCTGGAATTGCGCGAGGCCCTGGCCAAGGCGAAAACGGCCGTCGAAGTGGATGCCCTCGCCGGCCGCGCCGCCGGCGATATCGAAACCTGTGTCGAGCAACTTTCGTCCTTGTTCGCCGCCGACGATCTGGAGGGCGCCTGCCGTTTGGCCACGCGCCTGAAATACTTCAGAAAGCTCGCCGAGGAAACCCGGCAGGCCAGGGCCAGACTGGTGGACGGCTAGGTTTCCGATGGCGGCACTTCTTCAAATCCACGAGCCGGGCAAAACACCCGGCGCGGACGAGGGCAAACCGGCGCTGGCCATCGGCATCGACCTCGGCACCACCAATTCGGTCGTCGCCGTCAGCCGCGATGGCCAGCCGGAAATCCTCCGCGACGGGGACGGCAAAGCCTTGATCCCCTCGGTGGTGGCTTATGCCGCCGACCGTTCGGCAGTCGTCGGAGCCGCTGCCAAGCACTTGCTCCTCGACAGGCCCGAAAGCGTGATCGGTTCCGTCAAGCGGCTGATGGGCCGCGGCGTCAAGGACATGAAAAGCCTGGCTGGAGCCCTGCCATTCGATATCGAACCCGCCGACGAGGACGCCACCGGCATGGTCCGCTTGAACGTCGCCGGACATCGGCTGACTCCGGTGGAGATATCCGCCGAAATCCTGAAAGCGCTCAAACAGCGGGCGGAAAGCCACCTGGGCGGCAAGGTCGAACGCGCCGTCGTCACCGTGCCCGCCTATTTCGACGACGCCGCCCGCGCCGCCACCAAGGATGCCGCCCGCCTGGCCGGCCTCGAGGTGCTGCGCTTGGTCAACGAACCGACGGCGGCGGCTTTGGCTTATGGCCTGGATAAGCAGGCGGAGGGGCTGTACGCGGTCTACGATCTGGGCGGCGGCACTTTCGACATTTCCCTGTTGAGGCTGGAAAAAGGTGTCTTCCAAGTGCTGGCAACGGGCGGCGACGCGGCGCTTGGCGGCGACGACTTCGACCACGCCGTGGCCGAACATTTCCTGCATCGGCGGGGGCAACGGACGGGCGGCGTGAAACTCACCAGTAGCGAAGCCAAAATGGCGCTGATGGCCGCCCGCCTGGCCAAGGAGTGTCTAACCAATCAGGATGAAGGCGATTGGGTGCTGGATGTCAACGGCGAACAGACCCACCATAGTTTAGGCCGCGACGAATTGGAGGCGCTGATCGCGCCGCTGGTCGAGAGGACCGTGAATCTGTGCCGGCACGTCCTGGAAGACGCCGGCCTGACCGCCGACAAGATCCAGGGTGTGGTCCTTGTCGGCGGTTCGACCCGCGTCCCTCTGGTCCGCCGCCGCGTCGGCGAAATCTTTGGACAGGTCCCCCTTGACGACATCAATCCCGACGAAGTGGTGGCGGCGGGCGCCGCCTTGCAGGCCGAGGCCCTGACCACGGGTTCCGATACCCTGCTTCTGGACGTCACCCCACTTTCCCTCGGCATCGAAACCATGGGCGGCTTGAGCGAGAAAATCATCCACCGCAACACCCCCATTCCGGTCGCCAAGGCCCAGGAGTTCACCACCTATCAGGAAGGCCAAACGGCGATGTCCATACACGTCGTCCAGGGCGAGCGCGAAATGGTCGATCAATGCCGCTCGCTGGCCCGTTTCGAGCTCGCCGGCATCCCGCCGATGACCGCCGGCGCGGCACGCATCCGGGTGACTTTTTGTGTTGACGCCGACGGCCTGTTGGCGGTCGGCGCCACGGAAGCGACAACCGGCGTCGAAGCGCGAGTGGAGGTCAAGCCGTCCTATGGCCTCGGCGAGGAAGAGATGGCGAAGATGCTCCGCGACAGCATGGTCCACGCATCGCAAGACATGGCCACGCGCCTGCTTGCCGAAGCCAGGGTCGAGGCCGGCCGCAGTTTGAACGCGATTGCGGCGGCGCTGGCGGCGGACCGGGATCTGCTGGAACGGGGGGAACGGGCGGCGATCGAAAAAGCCATGGCCCGGGTCGATGCCGCCGTCAAAAACGATGACCGCGGCGCCATCGACAAGGCGGTCGAGGACCTGGAAGCGGCCACCTTTGCCTTTGCCGAAAGGCGCATGGACCGGGGAATCCGGACGGCGCTTAGGGGGGTCAGCGTCGAGCGGCTGGATGACGGCGGCGAGGACGCCGAGGAGGGAGCGGCTTAGCTCTTGCCGGGACCGTCTCGGTCGACTAAAGAAAAGCACCATTTCCTGAGTTGACCGTTTGCTAGGAGTTCTCTCATATGCCGCGGATAACTTTCATCGATCCCGAAGGAACGCCCCACGAGGTGGACGCGCCCGAAGGGTTGTCGGTGCTGGAGATCGCCCATAGGAACGATATCGACCTGGAGGGCGCCTGCGAGGGGTCTCTGGCCTGCTCCACCTGCCATGTTATCGTTGACGAGAACTGGTACGGCCAGCTTGACGAAGCCTGCGAGGACGAGGAGGATATGCTGGATCTGGCTTTCGGCCTGACCCACACCTCGCGCCTCGGCTGCCAGATCAAGATCACCAAGGAGCGGGACGGCTTGGTGGTCACCTTGCCGGTGGCGACCCGCAACATGATGGTGGGATAGGATCGGCAAGGCGGTCATGGGCCTCAAGTGGACCGACGTTCACGACATCGCCATCGAACTGGAATGTACCCATGCCGATGCCGACGTGGTCAACCTGCGTTTCACCGACCTCTGGAAGTGGGTCCGCGACCTGCCCGAATTCGACGACGATCCCAACAATTCCAACGAAAAAATCCTCGAGGCCATCCAGATGGCCTGGCTCGATGAACGGGACTGACCAGCCGGTGCCGACCAATCTTGAAATGCCCCAGGACCTCTTAGAGCCTGTACGGATGCAAATATTTTAGCATTGAACGCTCTACCTTCCTTATCGGCGAAAGTGGCGTGATCCGCTAAATTTGGCGTAAGGTCAAGGTCAACGTTCACGCCGAAGCCGT
>DUZD01000053.1 GCA_013349695.1 Rhodospirillaceae bacterium | reverse complement strand
TCTCGCCTCCAGCCGTGCGCGTCGGCTACACTGAAACATCGACACCGGCCAAGCCGGTGGACGGAAAACTCTGTCCGGTACCTTGAAATCGGACATGAGAGAGCATTTTCCGATCGAATGGGATCGCTTCGCTTAGGGCTCGTCACAAAATAACCGCGTCACTTCACTTCCGTCGTCATGCCCGGCCTTGAGCCGGGTATCCACGCGGTCGATGCCGAGCGCGAGGCCCGTGGATGGCCGGATCAAGGCCGGCCATGACGACGGAAGGGAGGATGGTGATTCATTTATTCTGTTACGGTCACTTAGTACTCCGCCCTTTCCGCCATTCATCGTTTCCTCCTTTGCCGGAAATCCGGCTCCCACATCGATGGATCGGGTTCGTAGACGGTAACGATCAAGGTTGTCCTTTCAATCCCGTTTTCCGCCGCCACCACATGCAGGGGGACTTCGTCCCCTCACCCCTTTGCCGCCGGCAGCCAGTAAAGGTCGAGGATGGTGTGGGTCGGGGCCTCGGTCCTGAACATGGCCCTGACCTTCATGCCGATCTCGGCTTGGCCGTGAAGGAGATACCCCTTGGGGATGGTGGCGGTGTCGGGAAGCTCGACGTCGATCTGCCAGTAGGGCGTTTTCAGCTCGACCCCGAGGCCGGCGTAATCAACCATGGTGAAGCTGTAGACCGTGCCGATCACCGGCTGGCCGTATTCCACCCATTGCATGCGGCCGAGGCAGTCCGGGCAGTCGGCGCGGGGCGGCAGCCAGCGGCGGGTCTCGGCGCACACCGGGTTGACACAACGGGTGGCCAGCAGCTTGCCCTCTTTCAAGCCTTCGAAAAAGGGCGTGAGCAGGCCGTAGGTATGGACGTGGGTCAGCGCCCGCGGCCACTCGACGACCATCGCCGGGCCGCCGTCGCGGACCTTCAGCGGTTGGCCGACGTATTCGGTGGCGATCTCTTCGTCCCACTTGGCCATCTTCGAATTTCTCCCTACCAGGCCTTTTCCAGCACGCCGACGGTGACGTGCGAGCCGACGCCGGCGTGCGACACCCAAGCGGCGCGCCTGGCGTTCTCCACTTGCAGGGATTCCCAGTCGGCCGGTTTTTCCTTGCCGGCCAGCCGCCAGTACTTGTCCTCGCCGTGGATCTGGTCGTACTTGCCCTGGATCTGCCACAGGCACTCGGCCGCCTGATAGATGCCGGTGGCGCCGACGGCGTGCATGGTGCCCAAGAGCCCGCCCGACAGGTTCGACGGACACCTGCCGCCGAAATAAGCGTCGCCGGATTCGATATAGCCGGGCTCTTCTCCGTATGGCCTGAGGCCGACGTCGCCGTAGGTCTGGATGTCGGAGATGGTGAAGGCGTCGTGCAGCTCGACCAGGTCGAGGTCCTCGAGCGGGTCATGGATGCCGGCCATGCGGTAGGCGAGATAGGCGGCGAAGCGCGCCGCCAGGAAGGATTCGAAGCCCGGCCAGCGGCCGCTCTTGGCGACCAGCTCGTCGTACATGCCCGGTTCCTCGTGGGGCAGCAGCGGGATCTCCATGTGGCGGCGGTCGGCGACGCGCAGCGTATGGCTGCCGCCGGCGATGAATACCCGGCAGGGCTTATCCGAAAGCCGGTAAGCCATATCCTCCGAGCACAACAGAACGGCAGCCGCGCCGACGCTCATCGCGCAGCATTCGAGAAAGCGCAGCGGATAGGCCGACATCCGCGAGGAGAGTACCTCCTCGATGGTATGACGGCCGGGCTGCTGGGCAAAGGGGTTGGAAACCGCGTAGCCGCGGTTCTTGACCGCCACCTTGGCCCGCGTCGTTTCCGGCAGGTCGTACATCGAAGTGAAGCGGTTGGCCATGGGCGCGTAATAGGAAGAGTAGATGCGCGAAAGCCGGGTCTCGAAATCCTTGCAGGCGGCGGTCGAGATGTAGAAGTTGCCGGTGCGGGTGTCGACCTCGTCCATGCGCTCCCAACCCAACACCAGGACGGCGTCGGCGTAGCCCGAGGCGACCGCCATGCAACCGACGAGAACGGCGGAACCGCCGGTGGCGCCGCCGGTCTTGACGCCGACGTTGTATAGCGGATCGAGGCCCAAATAGTCATGCACCTTGGCCTCGCACAAAAGCTGATCCTGGAAGTGGTCGGCGAACTCGCCGTAGCTCGAAAAGTTCAACAATCCCTTGACTTCAAGCGGCGGCACTTTCAGATCGTTGTCCTCGAGCATCATCTTGTAGGCGACCATGCAGAGCTCTTCGAGCTTGTATTCCGGATACGATTTCTTGAAAGGCGTGCAGCCGCCGGCGACCATGTACACCGGCCGCGACCACTTAGGTATTCTCAAGTTTCCCGGCCCGAAAGTGATCATCCGCGCCTCCTTGGATAAGGCCGGCATTGCGCCAAGCCATGGAAAAAGTTGACTCGCCGAGGCGGGCTAGATGTATCAGGAACCCGGGACCGGGTTCAAGGCCGCTTGCGCAGGTGGCGGGTTAGACGCTTCAGGATATCGTTCTCCCTGGGCCTTTCCGGAACCTCCTGAAGGACGTCCCCGGCCATCGGAAGGTGGCCCTGGAGCTGGAACGGCTCCAGGGTCTTGCTTTGGGCCACGTCTACCGACAGAGCCACAATCGCAAGCGACCGGCACCATCCCGATCGACCTCCCGGATGATGCGAGTGACGGGGGCGGCATTTCAAGTCGGGCGGGACCGGAACCCCGGACCACCGACCCCAACAGCCACACCCCCGTCGGGGCGGGACTATCCGCTGCCCGCCGCGCCCGCCATCCGCGAATGAAAAAAATGCCGCGCCGCCGGCCATGGATATGTGGATAACTCGCAAGAGCGAGTTCCCCACATCCCCACGGCACAACAACAACGACAGCCTCTCTCATCAAAATTCGATGGTAGACCCCAAAGCTTCTCGACCTTCGGCTTTAAGCGCGTCGCGCCCTTCCTTATTCGTGTTCATCGGTGTTCATCGGTGTGCATCCGTGGCCGATCCCCTACCTACCGTCATGTTTGCGTGGCATGAGCCCGCCCAATACAAGCCACGGATAAACACCGATGAACACGGATCGGGATTAGGAATTCAAAAAACTATGGGGTCAGGTATTGAATGTTGAATTTCTCGGAAATCTAGGGACAGTATATAGTTTTCCATGCAAGAAATTATATACTGTCCCTAAATACCCCCTTCCCTAAATACCCCCAGCTCCGGTCTTGCGCGATAGCACCACGCCGTCCAGCATGAGGGTCCGGTAACGGTTCTTCAAGGGACGCTTGTGAAACGTGTCGATAGCATGTGATATGTCCGGCTTATGTAGGTAGCACAAGATCTATTCGATCACGGCCGCGAGAACGCTATTTCAAGATCAAAAAACTGAAATTTGCGCCATGTCGAGGAACCAGGACGGGAAAATTCCGATCAAGACGGTTCCGGCGCCGCAGATGCCAAGGGCGATCCTGGCGGCTGGCGTCAGGTTGAGGTCGAAACCACCTGTCGGTTCCTTCATGTACATCAGCATGACGACGCGAATGTAGAAGAAAGCGGCGATGGCGCTGAACAGAGCGGCGATGACGGCAAGGGCGACGTTGCCCGATTGGATCAAGGCGACGAAGATGTAGAACTTGGCGATGAACCCGGCCGTGGGTGGGATGCCGGCCAGGGAAAAAAGGAAAATCAGCATCAACAGGGCGAACCCCGGGCGGACCTTGGAAAGGCCCGTGTAGTCGGCGATGTTCTCGCCGACGAAATCGCCCTTCCGCATGACGATGACGGCGCCGAATATACCCATGTTCATGAAGGCGTATATGAAAACATAAAGCATAACGCTGGCGATCCCGTCCTCGCCACCGGCGACCAGCCCAAGCAGTGCGTATCCGGCATGAGCGATGCTGGAATAAGCCAACATCCGCTTGATATTGGTCTGGACCAGGGCGACCAGGCTTCCGATGGCCAAGGTCAGGACGGCAATGACGGCGATGACGACGATCCAGATTTCCGATGCGCCGGCGAAGGCGTCGAGAAAGACTCGCAGGATGACGGCAAAACCGGCGGCCTTGGGGCCGACCGACATGAAGGCGGTGATCGGCGTCGGCGCCCCTTCGTAGACGTCGGGCGCCCACATGTGAAAGGGGAAGGCCGCCACCTTGAAGGCAAAGCCGGAGATAAGAAAGACGAGGGCCAGGACGAGGGCCGTGTCGCCGCCATCGATATGGCTCAAGGCGGTGGCGATGTCCACCAGCCGGGTGGTGCCGGTGAGACCGTAGACCAGCGAAATCCCGTAAAGGAGGATTCCCGTGGAAACGGCCCCCAGGATCACGTACTTCATGGCCGCCTCGTTGGAGCGCCGATCGCGGCGCATGAAGCCGGTCAACACGTAAACCGAAAGGGCCATCAACTCCAGGCCCAGGTAGATGCTGAGAAGATCGGCACCCGAGGCCATGATCATCATGCCGCCGAGGGCGAACAGCAGGAGGACGTAGTATTCCCCCTGCTCGATGGCCTCGACCTTGATGAAGCTCATCGAAAGAAGAATGGAAAGGATCGTCGCCAGGTAGACGACCATCTTGAAGAACGTCGCAAACCCGTCGACCACGAACATTCCGCTATAGGCCTGCTGGGAGGACCCGGCCAGGGCAAAGGTTCCCGCCGCCGCCCCGATCACGGTCGCCAGGGACAGGTAGGCGATGACGTCACGGCTCCCCTTCTTGATGAAAAGATCCACCATCAAAAGGCAGCAGGCGGCGGAAATGACAATGACTTCCGGAATGCTGGTCAGGAACCATCGTGTTAACGCCTCGAAATCCATGGTCCTTCCTGTTTACGGGGCTCGGCTCAGGACCTGCTCCAGCAGGTGCTGAGCCGAGACATGCATGATGTCGATAAACGGTTTCGGGGACAGGCCCACCCAGATGACGAAGACCGCGAGGACCACGAACGACGAGATTTCCCTGGTATCCATGTCCCACGCCTCTTGAACAAGGGGATTCTCCACTGCTCCCAGGGCCACCTTGCGGTACATGCCGAGAAGGTAGGCGGCGCTGAGCATGGCGCCGACCACGGCAAGGACGGCGATGGACTTGTCGTAGCCGAAGGCGCCGACCAGCACCAGAAGCTCGCCGATGAATGAATTGGTGCCGGGAAGGGCCATGGATGAAAGCACGAAGATACATAAAAAAGTGGCGAAGATGGGGGCCACCTTGGTCAATCCCCCATAGTCGGCGATCAGCCGGGAATGGGTCCGTTCGTAGATCAGGCCGACGAACAAGAACAAGGCGCCGGTGGTGATGCCGTGGTTGAACATCTGCAGGATGCCGCCCTCCAGGCCATGGATGTTGAGAACGAACAGCCCCAGGGTTACGAACCCCATGTGGCTGATGGAAGAATAGGCGACCAGCCTCTTGAGGTCATCCTGGGCCAGCGCCAGGTAGCCGCCGTAAACGATGGCGATCACCGAAACGACGGCGACGAACATGGACAGGGTCTGCGAGGCGTAAGGCAGCATCGGCAACGAAAAACGCAGGAAGCCGTAAGCGCCCATCTTGAGGAGCACGCCGGCAAGGATGATGCTGCCGGCGGTGGGCGCCTCCACGTGGGCGTCGGGAAGCCAGGTGTGGAAGGGAAACATCGGCACCTTGACGGCAAAGGCGACGAAAAAGGCCAGGAAGACCCAGATCTGGACCGTCGGCGAGTAATTCCCCTCCATCAGCGCCAGGATGTCGAAGGTCTCCCCGGCCTGGAAATAAAGGACGATGATGCCAACCAGAAACAGGACGCTGCCGGCAAGGGTATAGAGGAAGAACTTGAAAGCGGCGTAGACCCGGTTGTCGCCACCCCACACGCCGATGATCAGGTACATGGGGATCAGCATGGTTTCCCAGAAGATGTAGAACAAGAACAGGTCCAGCGCGCAGAACACCCCCAGCATCGTCACCTGCATGACCAGCAGCGCGATCATGAACTCCTTGACCTTGTGTTCGATGGATTTCCACGAGGCGAGCACGCAAATCCACCCCAGCAGGGTGGTGAGGAAAACGAAAAGAACGCTGATCCCGTCGACGCCCACCGCGTAGTTGATGCCGAAGGCCGGAATCCAGGTGTAGGTCTCGCGGAACTGCATTTCGTAGGTCGTGGTGTCGAAGCCGGCGAACAGCGGGACGGTGAGCAGAAAGTCGATAACCGTGACCACCAGGGCCACCCACCTCGCCAGGGCCGGGCCACGAACGAATAAAAGCACGAAGGCGCCCGCAAGGGGCACGAGAATGATGACGCTAAGTATGGGAAAATCCATTATTCGTCACATTGCGCGCAGTGAAAAGACGAGGATGCTTATGACGATTCCGGCGGCCATCGCGACCGCGTAATGGGTCAACGTACCCGTCTGCATTTTTCTGAGGGTGGAACCCCATCCCATGATGGTGCTCGCCACACCGTTGACGATGGCGTCGACGATGTTGATGTCGGCCCACAACCCTCTTCTGGCGGTGGCGAAAAGGGACCTCAGGACGACGGTGTTGGCAAGCTCGGCGACCACCGCCTCGTAGCTGGCGACGGGACCCCTTGCCAGCCACATGAACGCCTTGGCGCCCTTACGGTAGAACCAGTCGGTGTCGAGGCTGATGGTGTTTTCCGGATCGAGGTCCTTCAGGAACCACACGAACCCGAGCAAGGTGAACATCAGGATGCCGAGGCTGACGGTGACGTGGGCGCTCGTGTAGGGCTCGAAATCGACCGCGTAGGGCAGAAGGTCATAAAGAGGGGCTGGGTAGACCCCGATGGCGATGCATAGGAAGGCCGCCATGCCCATGGCGATCAGCATGTTCAGCGGCGGCTCCTTGGGGCGCAGGCCCGAATCCTTGCCGAAGAACATGTAGTAGGGGAGCTTGAGTCCGGTATGCAGGAAGGTCCCCGACGAGGCCATGGTCAGCAACAGGGTCGCCGTTGCCAGATTGTCGCCGCTGGCGGCGGCGATGACCATGGATTTGCTGACGAAGCCGCTGAACAGCGGGAACGCCGAGATGGCGAAGGCCCCGATCATATAAAGGCACACGGTCACCGGCATGGTGCGGTAAATCCCGCCCAGTTCCGTCAGCTTGGAGCGCCCGGTCATGTAAATGACGGCGCCGGCGCCCATGAACAGCAGCGCCTTGTAGATAATGTGGGAGAAGGCATGGGAGGTGGAGCCGTTGAGCGCCAATTCCGTGCCAATCCCGACGCCGGCCACCATGTAGCCCACCTGGCTGACGATGTGATAGGCCAGCAATCGCCGGGCGTCGTTCTCCATCACCGCGTAGACGACGCCGTAAAGGGCCATGAACACCCCCAGCCAGATCAGAATCTCGGCGCCCGGGAAGCCCCGCACCAGCACGTAGACGGCGGTCTTGGTGGTGAAGGCGCACATGAAGACGGCTCCCGTCACCGTTGCCTCCGGATAGGCGTCGGTGAGCCAGGCGTTGAGCGGCGGAACCGCGGCGTTCAGGATGAACCCCGTCATGATCAGATAGTAGCCCGTGCTGTCGGGATCGACGGCGCCGAAAACAAAGGATCCCGTATGCAGGTAATTGAGCACGATACCGGCCATCAAAAAGACGCCGCCGGTGACGTGGACCAGCAGGTAACGGTATCCGGCGCGCACCGACCGCGGCCGGTTGCGGGCGAACACCAGATAGGCGGACGAAAAGGCCATGCTCTCCCAGAACATGAAGAGCGTGAAATAGTCGCCGGCGAAAACCACGCCGAGGGAACCGCCGACGTAAAGAAAGGCGGCGACGTGCTCGCCCGGCTCCTTGACGTGGAAGGCGTAGACCATGCCGATCAGGGACATGATGGTGAAGACCCAGGCGAAGACGATGCTGAGCTTGTCGACATGGCCGAAGACCAGATCCCGCCCGGTGAAGGTGACGTTCCCGTAATCCCCCGGCGACATCGAGGCCACGGCGAAGATCGCCAGCACCGGAACCAGGAGCAAAAAGGCCTGCCGCGCCCGCCCCTTCAGCAGGGTGATGAGGAAAGCCCCGAAAATGAACAGGAGACCGGGGTGGACCCACTCAATCATAATGGTCTTCATCCACCATCAGGCCGCCCTGGTGGCCCAGGAACTTGGATACGTAAACGATGAGGCCGCAAGAGATAAAACCGTAGAAAGCGCCCCAACCGGGCAGATCATCCCAGAAGAAATCGCCGTGCTCCCGAGGAACCAGAAAATCGGCGGCGACGACGACAAGCAGGATCGCGTACAGCAGCTTCCGGCGGCGCTTCGCATGCTCCTCGTCACCGAAAAAACGGACAATTTTGGCGATCATCGGACCACTCCTTGTGCCAGAGTCATGAAATATTCGGGATACATGCCCATAAGGAGAGACAAGATGGCGGTCGCGAAAAGGGGAATGGCGACCATTGGGATCTCCCGAATCTCTTCGCTTTTATCCCCATCGCCCGGGTTCGGCTCGGCCTCGAAAAAGGCCTTGTAAACGATGGGCAGGAAATAGCCCGCGTTGAGCAGGGAACTGACCAGCAGCACGACCAGAAAAAAGATCTGTTGCGACTCCAGGGAACCCACGATCATGTTCCATTTGCTGACGAACCCCGCCGCCGGCGGTATGCCGATCATGCTCAACGAGCCGATGAAAAAGGCGGCCATGGTCCACGGTAGGTGGCGCCCGATCCCCGACAGTTGGCTGATTTTCTTCCTGCGCGAGGCGCAGTAGATGGAGCCGGCGCAGAAAAACAGGGTGATCTTGGAAAAGGCGTGGCTGGCGATGTGGACGATGCCGCCGATCTTGGCGATGGGCGCCAGCAGCACCGCGCCGAGAATGATGTAGGACAACTGGCTGACCGTGGAATAGGCGAGCCGGGCCTTGAGGTCGTCACGGGTCAGGGCATAGACCGAGGCCAGGATGATGGTAAAGGAGACCACATAGGCCGTCGCCGTGCCCAGGCCCAGGCTACCCATGAGCCCCACGCCGAAGACGTGGAAGACGACCCGCAATACGCAGAAGACGCCCATCTTGACCACCGCCACGGCATGCAGCAACGCGCTCACCGGGGTGGGGGCGACCATCGCCGAGGGCAGCCAGATATGGAGCGGCATGATGCCGGCCTTGGCGAAGCCCGCTATGTAGCACACGTAGACGACGATCATAAGAAGGGGCTCGGCGTCAACACTGTTGAACAGCCCATCGGGCGCGAAATCGAGGGTCCCCGCCATTTGATAGGTGAGCGCCAGGCCGGCCAGCAGGAAGGTCTTCGACATCCCCACCAGATAGATGACGTATTTCTTGCTTCCCTCCCACGCCGCCTTGTCCTCGTGGTGATAGACCAGCGGGTAGGTGACGAGGCTGAGGACCTCGTAGAAGATCACCAGGGTGAACAGGTTGGCGGCGAAGGCGCCGCCGACGGCCGCCGACAGACTGACCGCGAAACAGGCGAAGAAGCGCGTCTGGGCGTGCTCATTGAGGCTGCGCATGTAGCCGATGGAATAGATGGCGGCGAAGATCCACAGCAATGACGAGATGGTGGCGAAGACCATGCCCAGGGAATCCACCCTGAAGGCGATGTCGATTCCGGGCAGAATGGGGAAAAGGGTCAGCTCGTAGGTGCCGCCACCCAGGACCAAAGGGGCCATCGAGGCGACGATCGAGAACTTGACGAGGGCGGCCACCACGGAGACCGAATCCCTGAGGTTGGGCTTGTCCCGGAGACCCAGAATGATAAAGGCTGCCAAGGTCGAGACCAGGACGGCGGCAAGAGGTCTGATCGATTCGACACTTTCCATGTTCTTATCCCTTCATGATGGTGATCTCGTCCACCTTGAGGGTCCTCTTGTTTCTCATGAGCGCGACCAATATCCCGAGGGCCACCGCGACCTCGGCCGCCGTGACGGTGATCACAAAAATGGCGAAGACCTGCCCGCGAAGGTCCTGAAAGAAATGGGAAAAAGCGACAAAGTTGATGTTGGCGGAATTGAGCATCAGTTCCACCGACATGAGGATGACCAGGATGTTCCTTCTCAGGAAGACGCCGGACAAGCCGATCATGAAAAGAACGGCTCCAAGTATCACGTACCAGGACAGGGGAATCATTCTTTCCGTTCTCTTTTGGCCAAGATAATAGCGCCCACGAAGGCGACAAGCAGAACCACCGAAACCACCTCGAAGGGCAGCAGGTAATCGAGGAACAGCGCCTTGCCCAGTTCGGCGACGGTGCCGTCGAGGACGGTCCCGGCATCGGCCGGCGGATGCAAGAGCCGGTCGCTGGTCAAGAGCATGATCAGCATTTGCAGCCCCAGAACGGTCAGAACCCCGAGGATCGGCACCCTCTCCCACCCCGGCAAGAAGCGCTCGAGGACCGCCGTCCGGATGTCCAGCATCATGATGACGAAAAGGAACAGGACCATGATGGCCCCGACATAGACGAAAATCTGGACCACGGCGAGAAAGGGAGAGCGCAGAAGCACGAAGATGGCGGCCACCTGGATGAAACAGACCATCAGCGAGATGGCGCAGTGGACGGGGTTGCGCAGCAGAACCACGCCCAGGGCGGAAGCGACGGCGAGCGCCGCGAACGTCAGAAAAAAAATTGCCTCCATACCCCGTTCCCCGCTTCCGCCGGTCAGACTTTCGCCAAGCGCCCGGAAAATCGCCGGTCGCCGCCCGCGCCCCAGAATTGTTACTAGTGCTTCTTCCTTCGATTTTCCGCCGAAGCACTCATTTCCCGCTCCTTTTCACGAGCCCCTCAGCGAGCCCCTCTCAACGAATTTCTCTTGAACATGTATATGAAATACACCTATTATGATGATTCATTCCAGTGCGGGTCAACCGCGTTCTCCCAGGGCCGTGCAATCACCGCCACCGGGAGGACGGGAAAGCCGGCAAACCCGTCCGAAAACTCCGGTAAAAGGCGGTCATGGAACTCGCTCTCGCCGTTGCCCTGATCACCGCGAAGGTCGTTATCGTGACGGCGATTCTGTTGATCCTGCCGATTCCCTTGACTTGGTTGGAGCGCAAGATCGCCGGGCACATCCAGCAACGGCTGGGCCCCATGCGGGTGGGCTGGCACGGCGTTCTTCAACCGGTGGCGGACGGCCTCAAGCTCCTCACCAAAGAAGATAATATTCCTGTCGAGGCCGACCGCCGCCTCTTCAAGCTGGCCCCCATCATCTCCCTGGTCCCCCCCTTCGTCGTCTTCGTGGCCATTCCCTTCGGCGATAGCTTCTCGCTCCTCGGGGCCGAGATCACCCTCTACATTTCCGACATGAACGTCGGCCTTCTCTTCATCTTCGCCGTGGCCGGGCTGGAGGTCTACGGCGTCATCTTCGGGGGATGGGCCTCGAACAGCAAATACGCATTGCTGGGGAGTCTTCGCTGCTGCGCTCAGCTCATCAGCTACGAGATCCCCATGGGTTTTTCGGTCATCGGGGTCGTCATGCTGGCCCAGTCCATGAGCCTTCTCGATATCGTCAACGCCCAGGCGGATGTCTGGTACGTCGTCTACCAGCCGCTCGGGTTTTTCGTGTTTTTCGTGGCCGGACTGGCCGAGGCGCAACGAATCCCCTTCGACCTCGCGGAGGCGGAAGGCGAACTGGGGGCAGGCTTCCACACCGAGTACAGCGGAATGCGTTTCTCCTTCTTCATGATCAGTGAATACGTGGTCATGGTCACCATCTCCGTCCTTTGCGTCATCCTGTTTTTCGGCGGCTGGAACGGTTTCCTCATCCCCCTTCCGCCCTTGATCTGGTTTATCCTCAAGGTCGGGTTCTTCATTTACCTCTTCATGTGGTTCCGGTTCACGTTCCCGCGCTACCGCTACGATCAGCTGATGGCCATCGGATGGAAGGTTTTGCTCCCGCTGTCGCTCGCCAATATCCTTCTCACCGGCCTCTTCATCGTCTAGGATGGAGGGGACGGATGGGATATCGCACCATGGCCACCGACGACGCGCGGAAACGGAACTGGATCGGCTGGGTGTTCTTTGCCGACCTGCTGAACGGCCTCGCCTTGACGCTCAGCTACCTCTTTTCCAAGACCGTCACCATGCGCTATCCGGATAAGGAAAAGTGGACTCCCTATCCGAGATTCCGCGGCCATCACTTCCTGCTCACCGACCAGGCCGGCAAGATCAAGTGCGTTGCCTGCGAGCTCTGTGCCCGCATCTGTCCCTGCAGCTGCATCACCGTCGTCCCTCACGAGGACCAGAATGGCGAGCGGCATCCCAAGGTCTTCGAGGTCGACACGGCGCGATGCCTGTTCTGCGGCCTGTGCGAGGACGCCTGCCCGGTCGAGGCCATCGCCCTCGGGCAGCTCTATGAGTTTTCGGCCTACTCGTCCGGCGACCTCAGGGTGGGGCGGGACGAGCTGTTGAGCAAACCGGGAAAGACGCGGCAAGGCGGAAACGTCATCGCCGCGCGGCTGAACACCGACGAGGGCGTCCGGGTCGAACCCAAGGAAGAGGATGAGGACGGACACGACTGGTGGACGCGTCTCCGGCGGAAATGACGCCGGGCCGTCGCCGCGTTCCGGCTATCGATTACGCCCGAACATATAGCCGAGCATGTCCACGTAACGCTCGTTCATGCCCCGCACGATCCCATGGACCGTGATGAAGATGTTCTTCATGACCTTGAACACCAGGCGGGGATGGGTGTCGACCAGCTTCTCGAAGTCCTTCATTTTGAGGAGGAAAGCCTCGGTCACGCGGGCGGTGACGACGGTCGCCGAGTGCGGCGTTCCGTCGAAAAAGGACATCTCCCCGTAAATATGTCCCGGTCCTTCAGCAGGGTGATGGTCTGCAAGTCCCCTTGGGGTCCCTGCTTGCAGATCCTGACCTCTCCCTTCTTGATGATGTAAAGGATCTGATCGGTTCCCCCTTCCTTGAAGACCGTTTCCTCCGGCTGGTAGACTTTCCTCTTCAGTATCCCGCTCACGACATTGTACTCTTCCTCGGTCAGATCGTGAAAAAGCTGGTTGTCCCGCAG
>DUZD01000052.1 GCA_013349695.1 Rhodospirillaceae bacterium | reverse complement strand
CGGTCGCAATAGAGGTTCAATTCCTCCCTGTCGGCGATACGCACGGCGTTGCCGGCATCCATCTCCATGCCGTCGACGATGGCCAGGCAATCCTCTTTATCGAGGCCGAAACCGGCGGCCGCCCCGGCCAGGGCCAGAGCGATGGGAAACCGCCCTTGGCCGGCGAATACGTTCTCGATTTCTTGCCGCCACTCGCCGAGACGAAGGCGCTTTTCCGCCTCGTCGCCGGGTTCATCGACGATATCGTCGACTTCGCGGCAAAAGGCGTAGACGGCGTACATGGCGTTTCGTTTCGCTTCGGGCAATAGGCGCATGGCCCAGAAAAAGGATGTCTTGGACCGCCTGACCAAGGAACCGACTTGGTCCATGGCCTCGACCAGAGTTGGGTGTGACTGGGCTCCTGTCATGGCGGCTAATGGATACACGAAAAACGCGCCGCCGTCATCAAATGGGAAATTTATAGCTGCGGCCTTTCCAGGAGCCGCCCCGTTTCCGCCAATGCCGGCGCGCCGAATCCACCGTCATCAGGGTGAACAGCAGCGCCGCCAACGGCAACAGCAAAGCCAGCCAGCCCGGTTGCCCATAAAGCCGCGACGTCGGCCGGTAGGCGACAGCCATCAAGAGCCAGGCGGCGAGGCCGGACAATGCCGCCGCCGTTTCGCCAATCGCCGCGCCGGCCAGTGTCACGGCGGGCGGCGTCAAGTAAAGCAACGCCATTCCGATGACCGTGCCAATCAGGGCCAAGGCGGACTGATTCAACTGCGTAAAGGCGGTTCGCGCAACCATCCTCCAAATGCCCCGCAAACCATCATGAGCGCGTAGACTGCGAACCTTTTCGGCCAAGCCAAGCCAGATGGGACCGTTCCGTTTGATCCGTTCGGCCAAGGCGCAATCGTCGATGAGGCGGCCGCGGATGGAACCGACGCCGCCGGCTCGCTCCAAGGCCGTCCGGCGCACCAGCATACAGCCTCCGGCGGCGGCGGCATCGGGACGATCCGGGTCGTTGACCCAGGGAAAGGGATAAAGCTTCTGGAAAAAAAAGACGAAGGCGGGGTGCAGCAGATGTTCCCAGGGACTCTCGCAGTGGAGCAGCACCATCAGGGAAACCAGGTCGAGACGGTGGTTTTCGGCTTTCGCCACGAGTCGGCGCAGGTTTTCGGGGTCGTGGGCGATATCGGCGTCGGTGAGCAGAATGTACGTTGCCTCCGGGGATACCCTTTCGGCCTCTTCAAGACCCTGGTCGAGGGCCCAAAGCTTGCCCGTCCAGCCGGGCTCCAGGGGGCGGCCGGCGACGACGCCCAGCCGGCCGGAATCCCCGGCCGCCGCCCGCCCCTTCGCGGCGGTGCCGTCGTCGCTGTTGTCGTCGACCAGGACGACGCGGAAATCGCCGGGATAATCCTGTTTGAGCAGGGAATCGACGGCCTGTGCGATGGTTGGCGCCTCGTTGCGGGCGGCAATCACCGCGACCACGCGAGGCCAATCCCGCCGACCGTCCGCCACCGCCTCGTCAAGGCGCTGGTCGGCGCGCCAAAACCACCCCCTCGACAATAACAACCCCGCCCAAAGAATAAAGGAGAGGGCGCCGAGGACGGCGGTGGCGTCGGTCAACATACGCGGATTAGAACAGAACCGATAGCACGCCCTTGAGGCCGCCGAGGACGAACCCGGCCTTGGAAAGCTCCACTCGCCGGCTCAAGGGGTCACGGCGGCCGAGCAGCGAAATCAAGGCATCGGCGATATTGATGATGAAGGCCGATTCCATGCTCAGGCGGCGGGACCTGAGCCCGCCGGGAAGAGCGCGAGCCTCGTTCATCAGGGTTTGCGTCGCTTGCAGGGTTCGATCGAGAACCCGGCGCATGGCTGGGCTGGCGGCGGCGGCATCCAGTTCTTCGACGGCGGCGCCCGCCTGTTGCATCCATTCCATTGGCAGATAGACGCGGTCCAGTGAACGGTAATCGTCCTGGCAGTCCTGAACGTGGTTGATGACTTGCAAGGCCATGCACAAGGCGTCCGAAGGGCCATAACCGTCCCGGGATCCACCGTGAAGATCAAGCAGGTAGCGCCCGACGGGCGCCGCCGAGAGGACGCAATAGCCGAGGAGGTCGTCCCAATCCCGGTAGCGCGACTTGGTCGCGTCCTGTTTGAAGGCGGCCAGCAGATCGAGGCAATGGCGCGGGGCGATGCCCGTTTCGGCCAGGCTCTTTCGCATGGCGTGGGCTTTGCCGAAGGCGGGATTCTCGTGGCCGCGGCCAAGCACCGCGTCTTCGAACCCATCGAGGCGGGCGACTTTCTCGTCCGCCGGCAGGCCGGGATTGTCGGCGATGTCGTCGATGGCGCGGGCAAAAGCGTAAAACATGGCGATATGAGGACGCAATTTTCGCGGCAGCAACCACGAGCCGACGGGAAAGTTCTCGTACGTCTCGTCCTTGCCGGAGGGGGTCTCGACGGATGGTGACGTGGCTGCGGTCATGGGACGGGGTAAGTGGTCCGATCGTAACGCTCGTTCGATTTCCCGGACGGGCTCTTGGCGTCGCGGCGCGGCGAATCCTCATTGCACGGCGGAAACGAATGGAAACCCGGATCAGGCGTCGTTCTTTAGCCGTTTGCGTAATAGGCTGAGAAGGTTCTCGATATCGCCGCCGTTCTGGCGAATGACGGAGGCGAATTCCGAACGTTGGGTTTGCCCCATGCTGATGCCCTCGACGATGATGTCGGTAATTTTGAAGCTTTCGTCCCGCTCCCGTACCCGCCAGTTAACCTTGAGCGGCTGTAGTCCTTCGGCTCGTTTCAACAATGAATAAACGACGATATCCTGGTCGTCGTTGACCACCGATTTGGAAATCACCAGGGTCTCGCCCGAGTACTTGGCAAAACGTTCGGCATAGGTGATCACCAGCAGATCCTCGAACAAGCCAAGGTATTCCTCGCGTTCCCCTTCCGTCGCCTTCCGCCAGTGGCGTCCCAAGACCCACCGGCCAATGGTCTCGACGGCAAAGTGCTCGGTCAAAATGGAACGAAAACGTTGCGCCCGCTTCTCCCGCGTGACGTCTTCCCCGGTCAGCGTCGTAATCGCCTTGTCGGCGAGAGAGGTGATGAACCTTTCGGCGCTCGGGCCGATGTCATCGGAAAATTCCTGCCTGTCATCGGAAAATCCCCGCGCCGGGAAAAATAAAAAAAGCAAAACCACATAGACGCCCAGAATTTTACGCCGTTTCTTCATCGTATTGCCCAATCGTGTTTCTGTTTCGGTTGGTAAAAGGAAGCTTCCGTTTGGCTGTGTCACAGCTTATGCATTGTTGCAACCCAAAATAACATCACCGTGACAACTCTTCTCCGGAGGAGACAACAAATGCGGGGCTTCACCGCTCCCGCCGCCGCCATTCTGCCAATCCCGCCCGCTTAAGAAAAGGAAAATGCTTGCCGGGCGCGATAGTCCCAATTCCTTGCCCGGCTCGCATCTCCTCGCCGTCAGGCCGGGGAGACGTCATTAACGGTTACGACATAGGCCAGGAATTCCTCCGCCGGCACGGCCTGGCTGAAATGGTACCCTTGTCCATAGAGGCATTTCCTGGATTGGAGAAACTCATGTTGACCATGTGTCTCGACGCCTTCGGCGACGGTTTCGATTTTGAGGCCGTCGGCCATGGCGATGATCGCCTGGGTCAAGGCGGCGTCATCCGTATCGTCCAAGAGGCCGCGAATGAACGAGCGGTCGATCTTGAGGATCGAAAACGGAAACTTCTTGAGATAGCTCAAGGACGAAAAACCGGTTCCGAAATCGTCGATGCTCAGCGGTATGCCGATGGCGTGCAATCCCTCGAGGGTAACGGTGGACTCGGCGATGTCGTCCATGAGGATGCTTTCGGTGATTTCCAGGTGCAGGGATTGGGGAGCCAGCCCGGTTTCCTCCAGAACCTCGCAAACCAGGTCGATGAAGCCGTGCCCCGTCATCTGCCGGCCGGACATGTTGACCGTGACGAAGATCGGATCAGGTCCAATGTCGTTCCATTCTTTCGCCTGCCGGCAAGCGGTCCGCAGCACCCATTCCCCGATCTGGTTGATCAGGCCCGTTTCCTCGGCCAGCGGGATAAACTTGTCGGGGGGCACCAATCCCCGTTCCGGGTGCCGCCACCTGATGAGCGCCTCGGCACCGATGACGTGCTGGGATGCCAGATCGACGATGGGCTGATAGTGGACCTGGAGTTCCTCCCTTTCCATGGCGTGGCGCAAATCGCGCTCGAGACTCATCCGGTCGCTGGCCCCCGCGTTCATCTTCGGCATGAAAAAACGGAAGGTGTCGCGGCCGCCTTCCTTGGCCCGGTACATGGCGCTGTCGGCGTTCCTGAGTAGGGTTTCGGCGGCGTCCGCGTCATGGGGAAAGACGGCGATGCCGACGCTTGCCGTGACCAGAACTTCGTCGCCGCCAAGATCGAAGGGCCGCTCGAAGGTCTTGAGGATCTTCCGCGCCACGACTTCGGCCTCGATGGCCTTGTCGATTCCCGGGACGATGACCGTGAATTCGTCGCCGCCTAAGCGGCCGACGGTGTCCGACGCCCGAACCGATGAATTCAACCGGCGGGCGGCATCGACGAGAAGATCGTCGCCCATCGCGTGGCCGAGGGTGTCGTTGACCAGCTTGAAACGGTCGAGGTCGACGTACAACAGGCCGAAGGACTTGTCCTCGCGCCTAGCCACGGCCATGGCCTGGGTCAGCCGGTCAAAAAAAAGCTTGCGGTTGGGAAGCTTCGTCAAGGCGTCGTAGTTGGCCTGGCGAAAGATCAGGTCTTCGGTCTCCTTTCTCTTGGTGATGTCGATGAAGACGGCGATGTACTGGGCGATCATGCCGCCGGCGTCCCTGACGACGCCGATGGTCAGCCATCCCGGAAAGATCTCGCCGGACTTGCGGCGGTTCCAGATTTCCCCGGTCCACATTCCGGTCTCGTTGATGCTCTCCCACATGTCCTTGTAGAAGGCCTTGCCGTGGTGCCCCGATTTGAGAAGACCAGGGTTTTGCCCGATGGCCTCGTCGGCCGTAAAGCCGGTGATCTCGGTGAACGCCGGATTGACCGCGACAATGCTGTTGCCGGCGTCGGTGACCATGATTCCCTGGCTCACCGTATCGAACACCGTCGCCGACAGGCGCATGCTCTCCTCCGCCTTCTTGCGCACCGTGATGTCGCGGATGAAGGCGGTAAACAAGCCGTGCTCCTTCAGGTGGGTGATGGAAAGTTCCACCGGGAATTCCCCACCGCCGGCCCGCGTCGCGGTCAATTCGACCCGCTTGCCGACGAGCTTGCTCTTTCCGGTTTTGAGAAATCGCTTCAATCCCCCGCGGTGTTTCTGGCGTTGATCCGGCGGGACGATCAAATCGGCGATGTCCTTGCCGGCCACCTCGCCCAAGCGGTAACCGAACATCGCCTCGGCGGCGGGGTTGAACTCGACCACCTTGCCCTGTTCGTCGATGCTGACGATGCCGTCGAGGGCGCCTTGCAGGATACTGCCCTTGCGCTCCTCGCTTTCCCGCAACGCCCGCCCCGCCCGGACGCGCTCGAATACCCGCCCCAGCGAAGTGCCGATTTGCAGCAGGACCGGCAGCAGCGATTGGTCCGGCGCAGCCGTCTCGTCGGTGAAGAACTCCAGCACCGCCACCACTTGCCTTTCCGCCAGCACCGGCAAGGCGAAACCGGACTTGATGCCGCATTCCCTCAACGCCGCGGCGCGAGGGAAGTTCGGGTCGGTCGGCAGATCGGCAATCCAGGCCGGCTCGCCGCTGGCCAAGACCCGGCCCGGCAGATCCTCGCCCCGCTTGAACTCCGTTGTTTTCGTGATCTCTACGAAGGTATTGAATCGTTCGCGGTGCCTGAGGCACCAGATATCGGTGGCAACGAGCCTGTCGGGATCATCGGCGGCGCCAACGTAGGCGTGGCCGACCGGCCACCAGGTATAGGCGCAGACGTTGTCGAGACAGGTTTTGATCGCTTCCTCGACGGAGGCGGCTTCGTTGGCGGCGACGGCGACCGAGTGCATCAGATTGACCATCGCCATCGATTCCCTGAGCATCCTCTCCGCCTTTTTGCGTTCGCTCAAGTCGCGGACGGCGACCGCCCGTTGCGTCTGTCCCTTGTAGGCGATCGGGCGCGCCGACAGCTCCATGGGAAAGGTGGAACCGTCTTTTCCAAGCCCGACGGCCTCGAAGGTCCCCGTCACCTGCGCGAGGAGCTTTTCGCGGACCGTCTGCAAGGTTTCCGGCGCCACCAGCCCGAGGAAGTTGGTTCCCCGGAGCTGCTCGTCCAGGCCGTAGCCGAACATGTCGGCGAAACGGTCGTTGGCGTCGATGATGACGCCGCTGTCATGGATCAGCAATCCCTCGAAGCTGGCGTCGGCGAAGCCGCGCCAGCGTTCCTCGCTCTCGCGGACGGCCTGTTCGGCCCGCCTTCCGACCCGCGCCGCGCCCAGATGCCAACATCCAAGCGCCGACAGTCCCAGGAGAGAGAGGAACATCAGCATCCAGGCGGGATGATGGCGCGCATGCTCGGTTAAAAGGAATTTCCCGGGATCAACGCGGGTGACGATCTTCCGGAAGCGCTTGCCCCTGTATTCCACGGACGAACTCTCAATGAACTCTCGGGGAGAAAAGGTGGTGAAGGTGAACAGGCCTCCGGCGGTAATGAACTGGCCCGTACGCGAAGCCTTTATCCGCCGCCAAGCCTCCGGGTACGCGGCGGCGAAGGACCGCTTGTTGCCGAACATGAATCCCCATTCGTCCTCGGCCCTTGGGCCGCGCAGCCAAAAACCGTCGCCGTTGAGAAGGTGCGCCTCGCCGGCGGACGAGGCCAGAGCCTCGTCGAATCGCCCGATCGTCCTGGCGCCCAGGTAGTTCACCAGGACGACCCCGATCTTGTCGTCTCCCTCGCCGAATACCGGCGTGCCGACGCGGAGAACGGGCTTCAACGGTTGTTCGATCCGCCCCTGCTCGATGTTGAGGTCGAGGTCCGAGATGTAAACCTCGCCGCCGGCCATGGCGATGGTTTCACCGAAATAATAGCGTTTCGATTTATCCTGCAGCAGCGAGTCGGGCACGATGGCGGGCTTGCCGCCGTTGAAGTTGACGCGGACGGCTTCCATGCCGGCCGCGTCGAGAAAGCGGACCTGGTCGTAAAATCTTCTTTGCTTGGAGAAGACGAGGAATTTGTCTCTGAGCTCCGCTAATTCAACGCCCCCTTTGAATTCGTCGCTTTGCGCCAGGATCAGAACGTCGGCGGCAATGGTCTCCAGGTCGGTGGCGAGGCTTTCCTTTCCCATTTCGGCATGGTGTGTTTCCCGGCTCTCCAGGACGGTCCGCTCGATCTCCAAGTCGACTTGGTGAAGGGCCAGGAATCCGGCGGCGAGCAACGCCGCCACCGGAACGAAAAAGATCAGGAACTCCCGCCTTTCCTCCCGGCCGGCGGGAACGGCCCGCTTTTCCTTGCGCCGAACCCACGGGAGATAAAGGTTGTAGGCGGCGGCCGCCGTCAGGATCAGGACCAGCGTGAAGGCGGCAACGGTTTTCAGCCGCAGCGCCTCGGCGCTTTCCGGCGCGGCGTTAAGCTGCTCAAACGTTAGGTATGAATAATATCCCAGCGCGCCCACGGCTCCGAGGACGAGAGCGGCGCGGAAAACCCAGCTCATGGCGCCAGCGAGCGAACGTCGCACCTTAAAGTTTCCTTACCCCTCAAGGGATACGAGGGGACGAAATTTCAAGAATTGTCGATAGAAATCTAATTCCACAACGATTCCTAATCATATGTGATTCGACTTGGATATAGTCTTGATCAAAGTCAAACTCGGCGGAAATCCGGTGGGAGTTTCCTGTAAGGGCTGGGGTGGCTGATGGGACTTGAACCCACGACCCCTAGATCCACAATCTAGTGCTCTAACCACCTGAGCTACAGCCACCACGGGTGGGTCAATTAAGTAATGCCAAGCCTCCGGCCCGTCAAGCGCCGGCGCCGCCGAAATGCCGCTGCAACCTATCGATGGCTTCGTCCAAAATCCCGTCGTCCTTGCAAAAGCAGAAACGGGCGAAGTGGCCGGCATCGGCGTTCTGGTAAAAGGCGCTCACCGGCACGGCGGTGACGCCGGCCTCGATGGTGATGTGGCGGCAGAAAGCGTCGTCGTCGCCGTTGAAGCCGGTCGGCCGGAAGTCGGCGATGAGGAAATAGGTGCCTTCGCAAGGCAGGACCTTGAATCCCGCCGCCGCCAGACCGCCGCGCAAGCGGTCGCGTTTGCTTTGCAGCACCGCCGCCAAGCCTTCGAAATAGGCGTCCTCGCGGCGCAGGCCGTAGGCCGCCGCCTTTTGCAGGTTCGGCGGCGTGGCGAAGGTGACGAACTGGTGCGCCTTGGCCACCGGCGTCAAAAGCTCGGCCGCCGCCGTCACATAGCCGACCTTCCATCCCGTCACCGAGAAGGTCTTGCCCGCCGAACCGATGCGCAAGGCCCTATCGCGCATGCCGGGCAGAACCATCAGCGGAACGTGGCGCCGGCGGTCGAAAATCAAGTGCTCGTAGACCTCGTCGCAGACGGCATAGGCGTCGAACCTTCGCACCAAGCCGGCGATGAAAGACAGGTCCTCCTCGCTGAACACCTTGCCGGCCGGATTGTGGGGCGAATTCAAGACGATCAGCTTGGTGCGCCGGCTAAACGCCGCTTCCAGGCCGGCCCGCGGCAGCCGCCAGTCCGGCGGTTCGATGCGGACCAGTTTCGGGACGCCGCCGGCGCGGCGCACCATGGGAAGATAGCAATCGTAAAGAGGTTCGATGAGGACCACCTCGTCGCCCGGCTCTATCAGGCCCAGGAAGCAATCGGCCAGGGCTTCGGTGGCGCCGGAAGTGATCATCACTTCCCGCCGCCAGTCCACGTCGAGGCCGTGGAAGCGCTTGTTGTGCTCGGCCACCGCTTGGCGCAGTTCCGGCAGTCCCATCATCGGCGGGTATTGGTTCGGCCCCTCGATGATGGCCTCGGCGGCTTTGGCGCGAATGTCCTCCGGCCCGTCCCGGTCGGGAAAGCCCTGGCCCAGGTTGATGGCTCCGTGTTCGGCGGCGAGCGCGCTCATCACCGTGAATACGGTCGTTCCGTAATCGCCAAGGATGCTATTGGCCAAGGTTTTCACCACGCCTGTCCCGCCCCCGTCATGGCGGCGGACGGCAAGCGAATTCAGCCGCCGCGGCATGGCTCATTTTACGCGCCGGTAGGCGCCTGAATCGTCCGGCATGAAGAGCTGCACTTCGTCATCGCCGGAATCACTCGTTTCCTGGGCGTGTTCCAGCAGATCGGTGAGATGGCGGACGTGCTGGATGAAGGAGAGAAGCAGCGCTTTCAACAAGGCGTTGGCTTGGCCGAGTTCTTCCTGGAAGACCTCCACCGGTATGAGGAAACAGGCGGTCTCCTCGGTGGCGGTCGCCGTCGCCATGCGGGGTTTGTCGTTGATCAGCGCCATCTCGCCGAACAGTCCGCCGGCCTGGATTTCGCCAAGAACCATTTTCCTGTCGTCCGCCTGCCGTGAGATTTCCACCCGGCCGCTTTCGACCAGAAAGGCCATGTCTCCATGATCGCCCTCCCCGAAGATTTTGGCGCCGGCGGGGAACCGTTTGGTTTCCATGTCCAGCATGTTCAGTGCTCCTTGTCCGAACGACAGGATAAGGGGAATCCGCATGATCCCAATCCCTTCGCCTCCCCGCCGGGGGCGCCCCTCTCGGCAACGGTCTTGGCCAGCATATCCAATGTCGGATCATGTCGGGACGATTACAATTCGGTTATATTTCTTTCATCACCTTTTGATGTCTCTCGAAAACCTGCTCCAACAATTCGGTGGTTTGCCGGTGTTCCTTCTGGCCGCCGCCGATGGCCGATAGATCGACCTCGAGAGCCTGCAAGAGAATATCAGCAACTTCCAGTTTACCAAGCTGGCAGGCGAGTTCATGCGCGGAAATGATCTTGTCGCTCAGCCGGCGTTGTTGTTCCCGCATTCAAGACCCCGGTCGCTGACAGTTCACTGCCGGCGATTATAGACTGTTCCCGGCGAATCATAAGACCTTTCCTGGGGGTCGGCGTGAGCGCATGGCGCCCGGACGGGAATGCCCGATAATTGGTCATTTGCCCAAATTTTAGGCGTTCGCGCGCCTTTTCGATCTTTTCCTCGACCGTGGTTTTGTCGCCGAATTAAGCGGATTTCCAGCAAAAAACGCCTTCTTTCCGGGGTTGGCACGGCTTATGCTCTTTTGCGCGTAGGAATTTGCGCGTAGGAATTTGCGCGTGAAGATTTCACGGCGCCGGCCAAAAGACCGCCACGCGGCGCCGCTGTCCAGCGAGGCGATCGGTGCCTGTTTAAGATAAAGACGTTCCGGCGCCCCGTCGGACCGCCAAACCGCCGGAATGGAAAAGGCGATGAGATGAAAAAGATCGAAGCCATCATCAAACCTTTCAAGCTCGACGAGGTCAAGGAAGCGTTGCACGAGATCGGCCTGCAGGGAATGACCGTCACCGAGGCCAAGGGGTTCGGGCGCCAGAAAGGCCATACCGAGCTTTACCGCGGCGCCGAATACATGGTCGATTTCCTGCCCAAGGTAAAGATCGAACTGGTCATCGACGACGATCTCGTCGAGAGGGCGGTCGAAGCCATCCAACAGGCGGCCCATACGGATCGGATCGGCGACGGCAAGATTTTTATTTCGACGGTGGACGAGGCCATCCGCATCCGCACCGGTGAAAAGGGCGCGGATGCCATCTAGGCTTCTAGGATATCCCACCGCAAACCCAGCGGCGGCTCATAAAATTGTTCCACTCATTTCGTTCAGCAGGTGAATTCAAGAGAAAAGGACTGCGGCCATGTCTTTAAATTGCAAAACACCCGAAGATGTTCTCAAAGCGATCAAGGATAACGACACGCTCTTCGTGGATCTTCGCTTCACCGATCCGCGCGGCAAATGGCAACACCTGACCATGACCGCGCCCTTCATCGATGAAAATTCCTTCGAAGAGGGGATCATGTTCGATGGATCGAGCATCGCCGGCTGGAAAGCCATCAACGAATCCGACATGGCTTTGGTTCCCGACCCGACGACGGCGGTCATGGACCCGTTTACGGCCCAGCCAACGATGATCTTGTTCTGCGATGTCATGGAACCGACCAACGGTCAGGCCTACGGCCGCGATCCGCGTTCGCTGGCGAAACGGGCCGAGGCCTATTTGGGCTCCACGGGCATTGGGGACACCGCTTACTTCGGGGCGGAAGCCGAGTTTTTTATTTTTGACGACGTCCGTTTCGACGTTTCCATGAATCACGTCTTCTATGAGTTCGAATCTGAAGAGGGCCCCTACGTGTCGGGTAAAATCCTGCCCGAGGGCAACGTCGGCCACCGCCCCCCCATCAAGGGCGGCTATTTTCCGGTTCCACCCGTGGATTCGGCCTCGGATCTGCGCGCCGAGATGGTCACGGTGATGATGGAAATGGGCCTCTCCATGGACAAGCACCACCACGAAGTGGCGCCAAGCCAGGCCGAACTGGGTCTTGCCTTCGACACCCTGGTGCGTAGCGCCGATGACCTGCAAATCTACAAATATTGCGTTCACATGGTCGCCCATACCTACGGCAAGACGGCCACTTTCATGCCAAAACCGGTTATCGCCGACAATGGCTCGGGCATGCACACCCACCAATCGATCTGGAAAAATGGTAAGCCCGTCTTCGCCGGTACAAGTTACGCCGACCTTTCCGATTCGGCGCTGTATTACATTGGCGGCATCATCAAGCACGCCAAAGCCCTGAACGCTTTCACCAACCCTACCACCAACAGCTACAAGCGCCTGATTCCGGGTTTCGAGGCGCCGGTTCTACTCGCCTATTCGGCGCGCAACCGCTCGGCGGCCTGCCGCATTCCCTTCACCACCAGCCCCAGCGGCAAGCGGGTCGAGGTCCGCTATCCCGACCCGACCTGCAACCCCTATCTCGCCTTCGCCGGGATGATGATGGCCGGCCTCGACGGCATCTTGAACAAGATCGACCCGGGCGCTCCCATCGACAAGAACCTCTATGACCTGCCGCCCGAGGAGTTGGAAAACGTACCGGTGGTCTCGGGATCATTGCGTGAAGCCCTGGAATCGCTGGACGCCGACCGGGACTTCCTCAAGAAAGGCGACGTGTTCTCCGATAACTTGATCGACGGCTACATGGAACTCAAGTGGGAAGAAGTCTATAACTTCGAGCACACACCGCACCCGGTGGAGTGGCAAATGTATTACTCGTCATAGCTTTAAGAGAGGATGGCAAACGACAACGCAAGGGCGCCGCCGGAGGCGGCCCCTTTCCCAGTGCCCGCTTCCCAGCGTTCGTTTCCCAGCGTCCGTTTCCGCGGATTGCCCTAAATATCGATGTTTACGTACTTGCCTTTCGAGGGATCCTTGCCCTCGGTCGGCATGTCATCGGTATCGGTTTTGCCATCGAGCTTTGATGCGGGCTCATCCTTTTTAGCATCTTCCTTCACGGCCTGCGCGGCGGGATCCTCTTTCATGGCTTCCGCCTTGTTTTGTTCAACAGCTTGCCGCTGAAGCTCGTTTGCTTTCTTGGCCAGGGCCAAACTGGGAGTCATGGCAACCTTTGGCGTCGGCTGCATCGGTGCTTGAATTTTCAGGTCAGTGTCCATCACGACAATTCCATCCGCTTAGAGTTTCTCTGACGGAGAAAATTCGCTTAGGCCTCGGTATCGATGATTTGGCCGCGATGCTCCTCGGTGCCGCCCCCGGTTTCTTCGGCGGCGGTTTGATCGGTCACGGTTTCCCGCAATTGCTCGGTCACGGATTGCTCCTGCGCGGCTTGCACGATCGCATTCAGCAACGCTTGCTCTTGTAGAAAAGGGGTTTGTTGGGGAGCGTTCGGGGCGGCGGGATTGGGCACGCCCCCGATCGAAGTTATCGACATGAATTTCTCCTTTCTGGAAAAACAACGTTCTGCTTTCTGCCTAACGTGGCGCATACTAACCTGATGTGGCAAAAAGGTCAATCTTTAACTGTCATCTTT
>DUZD01000051.1 GCA_013349695.1 Rhodospirillaceae bacterium | reverse complement strand
CTCTCCCGGGGCGTCGAGAACGCTTGACGATGTACCCGCATCGCCGGCGCGTCCGCTCCTACCGGGAGAGCGGGAAAAGCGATCGTATGGGGTCAGGAATCCCGCCGGGGTGTACTAGCCTCTTCAACATATGGCATCCGTTCGAGTAACATATGTGAAAGTCGGGACGCTAGATGCGATGTTTCGGGAGGTTGTTCATTCGATCCAACTCCGAGAAGCTGAAGTTTGCAAAAACAGACGCTCGCGGAGGAGCGGGGGAATGCTCCTTGCCGCGAGGCTCTGGCCGGATGTTTAAGTCTGATTAACGGTTTATCCCTTACGTTTATTGGTAAGATCGTTCTTGGCAAAAACTCAGTAGGTTGAAGATGGCCGATACCGGTAGCGCCATGGCAACGCCTGGCCATGAAACGACAAACGAAGACAATTTACTGCTCAGCCATCTTCGCCGCCTCAAAGGCAACCTGAAGGGCCTCTTTTGCGTCCACGTTCATTTGTCCGGCCTCAGGGCGAGCAACCGAAAACCTCATTTCATCAATATCGCGGCACGCTGTTTCGACGACCTGGTCAACAACCGCGAGACCACGCTGTTCCAGCTTTCCAACGTCGATTTGATTCTCCTTTGCAGGGAGGTTCCAATCGAGGAAATCGATCCGGTGATAGACAAGGTGCGGGCGCTGTTCAACGAGGACCCGTTGACCTTTGGCGAAGCGGGATCGCTTGATGACCGATTCACCACTTGGCGCGATCTGTCGCAAGCAGCGGATTTCACCGGCTTTCTTTCGACCATCGGCAAGCTCGTCGAAGAGGCGGCGAAACGCCGGCGGAAGAAAGCAAAAAGCAGGGCCGGCACGGCCGTCAATTTGTTGCGGGGCAAACCTCTCGAACCCGGCAACTTGTCGGTGATCAATCACAAACTCCAGGGTGTTCGCATCGCCGATCTGATCCGCCAGCAAACAGCGGTCGAAGTTTTTTCCGGCGCCAAGGGCGAGGTTTTGTTTCGCGAGCATTACGTCGCCATCGCCGGCCTGCAAAAGCGAATGTCGCCCGACATCAACCTGTTCAGCGACACATGGCTGTTCCAGTATCTTACCGAAACCCTTGACCGGCGGCTGCTGGCGGTGGTGGCGCGCAAGAATTTCGCCAAACTGTCGGAATCGATCAGCATCAATCTTAACATCAGCACCGTTTTGGCGGGCGATTTCCAGCACTTCCACCGTAGCGTTGGCGACAACACCCGGCGGGTGGTGATCGAATTGCAGCTCATCGACATCTTTGCCGACTTGCAGGCCTTTCACTACGCTCGCGAAACATTACAGGATCAGGGCTATCGGGCTCTCATCGACGGAATGACCCCGCTCACGTTCCAGTACTTCGATCCTGGCCAGTTGATGGCGGATTATGTCAAGATAAACTGGCTGGCGGAATTTCTCGGCGAGATGCCGGACGAGCGGATCGCGGAAATACGCGATGTGGTGGAAAACACCGGCAAGGAAAAGGTCATCCTGGCGCGCGTCGATTGCGAAGAGGCCGTGAAGTGGGCATTGTCCCTTGGCGTAACCCGTTTCCAAGGCCATTTCATCGATACTCTCGTCGAAGCCATGATCAGCAAGGGCATCTTATGACGGCGCCGGCGAGTATGGGCGGTTTCTTCCAAGATCAACGTGACAAGGGTTGTAACTGAAATCATGGCGACATCACCGGAAAGCGTCAAACGGCTGCCCAGCCAGGAAAACCTGTTGTTGGACTACATCCACCGTCTGGAGAAGCACAAAGGTGGGCGCAAAGCCGTTCACGTCCATCTTTCAAAGCTGAGGCCGATCAACCGCCGCGAGCAGCATATCCGCACCGCCGCCAACAACTTCGAAGTCATGGTCAAGGCGATGAATGGGCAACTTTTTTCGTTGAAAAGCTCGGATCTCTTTTTCGTCTACAAGAATGAAGCGCGGCCACAGGTAGAAACCGCGGTGCGGAAAGTCCGGTTTCTTTTCAGTGACGATCCCCTGGCCGATGAGAAACAGGGAAGTGGCGCCGAATTCGCCACCTGGTACGACGCCGAAAAGGAATTCGATGAAATCCTGCACCTGGTCCAGCGGCTGGTGGACGTGGAGCAAAGACGAGAGGAGAAAACCCGCGGCCGCAGGGACACCCGGTCCCTGCTCAAGGCCAAACAAAAAGAAGGCGAACCCATGACGCCCGAAATATTGGGCCGGGTCGAGACCGCCTTGGCGCGCACCGATCTTTCCAATATGGTGCGCCGCCAATATATCTGCAAAGTCGATACGAACATGGTTCCCGAACAGTTTTTCAGCGAGATGTTTATTTCCATCGATGACTTGCGCGAGACCTTGCTGCCGGGCGTCAACCTTGCGTCCAATCGCTGGCTGTTCCAACATCTGACCCAAACGCTGGATCGCCGCATGCTGGCCATGTTGAACAAAACCGACAATGCCAGCGTTTCCGGCGACATCAGTTTCAACCTTAACGTCTCCACCTTGCTGTCGGAAGAATTTCAGACTTTCGACGCCAACGTCAGCGCCGGCCGCCGCGGCGCCATGATTATCGAATTGCAGAATCTCGATATTTTCGCCGATCTCGGCTCCTATCTGTTCGCCCGCGAGTTCGTCCAGGAAAAAGGCTATCGCATTTGCATTGACGGCATGACCCACCATACGTTGGCGATGATCGACCGCGAACGGCTGGGCGCCAATCTTGTGAAACTTGTCTGGCATTCCGACATGATCGACCGCGGCGAGACGATGCACCAGCAAATCCGCGAGCTGGTCAGGCGGGCCGGCGGCAACCGGATCATCCTCTCTAGTGTCGACGATCGGGAGGCCGTCGATTTCGGCCAGTCGGTGGGCATCTCGTATTATCAGGGACGCTATGTCGAGAACTTGATCGCCGAGGACATCCGCAGACGGGAGCTGTTGCGGCTAAAACGGCGGATGGAGCGCAGCGAAAGCGAAGAAGAAGAGGGAATGGAATAAACGCCTTATTCCTTAGAGCCTGTTTGGGAAGTTCATCACGGATTGCGCCGCGTTTACAAGGTCTTGGGCTAGGAAGGTGGCGTGCCGCGATGCTGGAGCATCGCAAACGGCGGCTGGCGACGCCCAAGACCTTGTAAACGCGGCCCTTCGGGTTGGCCTGGGAAGCGCGATTGCCGCGTCGCGAATGCTTGATGATGTCCCGGCATTGCCAACCATTTGGCATGGGCCAAAGTGCCAACCATTTGGCATGGGCCAAAATCGCCGGCGCATCCGCTCCCAGCACTCGCGCTTCCCAGGTCAACGCAACCCATGATGAACTTCCCAAACAGGCTCTTAAGAAGGCGGAAAATCCATGACAGAAGCCTCCGCTTCCCCCGTTGTCATTGTCGACAACCTAACCAAGCGTTTTGGCGAGGTCGGGGCCGTCGAGCGAATTTCTTTTGAAGTTCTTCCGTTGTCGACGACGGCGCTCGTCGGCGGCAACGGCGCCGGCAAGACGACGACACTATCCATTTTACTGGGCTTGCTTCTGCCGACTTCGGGCACGGTCACGGTGTTCGGCGAGAACATTTTCCGTCACCGCCACCGGGTGCTTGGGCGGATGAACTTCTCGTCTCCCTATGTGGACCTGCCGCGCCGTCTGAGCGTCGCCGAGAACCTGACCGTCTATGCCCATCTCTATGGCCTCGACCGAATACCGGAACGGCTGCGGACACTCGCCCGGGACCTGGAGATCACCGCCTTTCTCAACCGCCCGACGGGCGAACTTTCGGCCGGCCAGAAAACCCGGGTGGCGCTGGCCAAGGCGCTCCTCAACGAGCCCCGTTTGTTGCTGCTGGACGAGCCGACCGCGTCCCTCGATCCCGATACCGGCGACTGGGTGCGCTCTTACCTGGAAAACTGGCGGCGGCGCACCGGGGCGACCATCATTTTGGCCTCGCACAACATGGCCGAGGTCGAGCGGCTCTGCGACCATATCTTGATCATGCGCGATGGCCGCATTGTCGAGCGGGGAACGGCGGCGGAGTTGATCGGACGCCACGGAAAAAGCAACCTGGAAGACGTCTTCCTCAGCATCGCCCGCGAGCCGGGCGGCGTCGCCGGCAAAGACTTCTCGGCGGTGGCGCAATGAGCGGCGCATCGGACATCATCGCCGCCCGCGAAATGTTCTCATGGCGGCGGGTGGCGGCTCTGTTGCTCAGGCACCTTTATGTTTTGCGGCGGTCATGGCCGCGGCTGCTCGAGCTCGCCTACTGGCCGACGATGCAAATGATGCTGTGGGGGTTCATCACCACTTTCTTCCTCGATCACTCCACTTGGGTGGCGCAAGCATCGGCGGTCCTGATCAGCGCGGTTCTGCTCTGGGACGTGCTGTTCCGGTCCAACCTTGGGGTCGCTCTTTCGTTCATCGAGGAGATATGGTCGCGCAACCTGGGCCAGCTTTTCGTCAGCCCCTTGCGTCCTTGCGAGTTGGTTTCCTCGCTGCTGATCATGAGCTTCATCCGCACAACCATCAGCGTCACTCCGGCGGCCTTTCTGGCCTTGCCATTTTTCGATGTCTGGGTGTTTCAACTGGGGCCGCCGTTGATCGCCTTTTTCGCCAACCTGCTGATCATGGGTTGGAGCGTCGGACTTATCGTTTCGGCGATGGTACTGCGTTACGGGTTGGGGGCGGAATCGCTTTGCTGGCTCGGCATCTTTCTGGTCGGCCCGATCAGCGGCATCTACTACCCCATCGCCACCCTTCCCGGCTGGCTGCGGCCGGTGGCCTGGGCCTTGCCGTCGGCGCATGTTTTCGAAGGCATGCGTGGAGTGCTCTTCGAGCAGGTGTTCCGCGTCGATTTGTTCGCCGCCGCCGTCGCCTTGAACCTGGTCTATCTGGCCCTGTCTTGGGCTTTCTTTCTGTTCATGTTTCACACCGCCCGCGAAAAGGGCCTCTTGTTGCAGCAGGGGGAATAGTTTTTTTAATTTTTTTTTCATTTTATCGGTCTATACCGGGAAAACCGCGTTCGGCTAGGATCGCCGACGCGGGCAAAGGGCTCTCCCGCGATGGCACCGAGAAGCGGAAACCATGCGCTATAAATCGATCTTTTCCGCCACCGTTCTCATTGGCGCTTTGTGGCTTTCGTCCTGCGTCGAATTCCGCCAGCATCCGGCAACGGTGGCACGCAACCTGATGAACCGGGCGACGGAGACCGTCGAGCGTTTCAAGGATTTCCCGGAGCTCAAGGAATTCGCCCGACACATCCCCGGCGCCAAGGCCGTCGTCGTCTTGCCGACGGTGATCAAGGCCGGGTTCATTGTCGGCGCCGAGGCGGGCAACGGCGTTCTCATCGCCCGCGGCGGCGGCGGCAAATGGGGATATCCCGCTTTTTACACCCTGGGCGGCGCCAGCTTAGGCATTCAGGCCGGTCTCCAGGATACCGAGATCGTTCTGGTGGTCCGCAACGACAAGGCCTTGCGGGCGATCTTGGATCGCCAGGGCAAGCTCGGCGCCGATGCCGGCATCACCATCGGCCTGTTCGGCCTGGGCGTGGAAGCCTCGACCACCACCAACCTGGGCGCCGATGTGCTTGCCTTCGCAAACTCGAAACTCGGCGCTTTCGTCGGCGCTTCCCTGGAAGGGGCGGTTCTGGCCCGGCGCAGGGACCTCAACGAAGCCTTTTACGGCGCCGGCGCCACCCCCCGCGCCATCGTCCTGGAGAATAAATATTCCAACGGCAAAGCCGATCCGCTGAGAGCCGTTCTTGCCGCATTTTAAGGGCTTGATCGCCGTTGCCCGGTAAACGGCCGTTGGTATCATTCCGGCAAGGCCAAGCGGACGACGGCGAAAGCGGCCACCCACATGGCGTTGACCAGGCAGGCGACGAGATAAAGATAAAGCGCCCGGCGGATGTCTTTGTCCACCGCCCGGGCGCTGCCGCCGCCGATCCAGGGTTCGGCGACGGTGTGTTCGGCGAGGCGGCGGGGCCCGGCAAGGGTCAGGTTCAAGGCGCCGGCGACGGCGGCGATCGGCCAGCCGGCGTTGTAACTGCGATATTTGCCGGCGTCCCGGAGCATGATTTTCCAGGCCTGCCCAGGTCTGGCGGTGGGCGTGAACAGGGCGGCGATGACGATGAAAAGCCCCGCCAGCCGCGCCGGGATCATGGCCAGCGCGTCGTTCAACCGCGCCGCCGTCAGGCCGAAAGCACGGTAATGGGGGGTCCGGTGGCCGATCCGGGCGTTCATGATAGAGACCACCTTGCAGACCAGAAAGCCGGGAAAGCCGAACAGCAGGTACCAGAAAACCAGCGCCACCACTTCGTCGCAGAAGTTCCGCGCCGAGGATTCGATGGCGGCGCGGGCGACGCCGTGGCCGTCAACCGGACATCCGCCGTCGCCGGCGATCCGGGCCATCGCCTCTCGGGCCGGCTCCAACCCTTGCTCGCCCAACTTGCCGGCGACGGCGCGGAGACGATCGTAATGGCCGCGTTGATCGAGCAGTAAAACCAGCAGCACCGTCTCCACGATCCAGCCGAAGGCATGGTTCTGGCCGAGCCAGGCAACGGCCCAGCCGAGAGCCAGGGAAAGGCCGGCTCCAACCACCGCCACCAGGACTCCGCGCACGGCGCGGTCAAGTTCGCCGCGGTGCTGGCGGTTGAGCTTGAGGTCCAGGGTGTGGATCGAAGCGCCGATGGCGTTGGCGGGATGCCACCCCACCTTCGCCAACAAGCCGGCCTCGCCGATGTAGGCTTCGAGAGCCAGGGCGAGGAGCAGCAGGAGCAACGGCTCGAAGCCCTGCTCGCCGCCGGCGATGCCGAAGGTAAACATGAGCGCGAGTGTGGAAGGGAGGAGGCGCCGCGTCAACGCTCATGGAGTGCGGTCTTGCCGCCCGAAAACCGGCGACTGGAGCATTTCAAGACTGCTCGACACCGGCCCGCTCCCCCTCCCACGAGGGGAGAAACCAATGGTAAAGAGCTTGAGAAAAACCGCCGTTCCGGCCAAGCTTTGCACGGCATCGCCGCCGATTCCGATCCGGCGGCGGAATACGGGGCGCGAGGCTATCACCAATATCCGCGCCCTGTTGGCCTGTCTCGATGGCGAGGGAGAATACCGATGCTGGTCCACTTGAACGGCGAACTGGTGGTCGCCTCGGAAGCCCGCCTCGACCCCGCCGACCGCGGCTTGACCCTGGGCGACGGCCTGTTCGAGACGATTCTTGCCAGGGACTCCGCGCCAGTCCGGCTGGCCGCCCATCTGGCCAGGCTCGAAGCCGGCGCGGCGGTGCTCGGCATGCCGGTGCCGATATCGAAGGCGGCGCTGGCGACCGCCGTCGAGGAAACGTTGTCGGCCAATGCCATCGGCCACGGCGTTCTCCGCCTGACCCTCACCCGAGGACCCGCCCGGCGCGGGCTGCTGCCTCCCGACCGGCTCCGGCCGACGCTGTTGATTACCGCCGAGGCGGCGGACGGCATGCCGCCTTCGCCGGTTAGCGCGGTCATCGCCGCGTCGACCCGCCGCAACGAGCATTCGCCGCTTTGCCGGTGCAAATGCATCAGCTGTCTGGACAACGTCCTCGCCCGCATGGAGGCCGACAAGCGCGGCGCCGACGAGGCGATCCTGCTGAATACCGCCGGCGGCATCGCCGAAACCGCCGCCGCCAACCTGTTCCTGGTGATCGACGGCCGGGCGGTGACGCCGCCCGTCGCCGACGGCGCGCTGCCGGGAATTATGCGGGCCGAGGTCATCGGCCGTGTCGGGGCGGAGGAACGGTCACTGGGGTACCAGGATTTGCGCCGCGCCTCGGAAGCCTTCATCACCAACAGCCTGGGGATCCGGCCGCTGCTCTTGGTGGACGGAGTGGCCATTGCCGACGGCCGGCCGGGCGCGCTGACGGAAGGGCTACAGGCGTGGTTCATGGAGGCGCCGCCGGCGGGCGGGCGGTGATCGGAAGCGGCCGGGGGAATTGAAGCGGGGTCAGATGAACAGCATGGCGCCGTCGCCGGAAGCGTCGTTGAGGAAGGTGACGACGCCGCCGGCCTCGACGGGAACATCGTCGCGCAAAGCCTGTCGTTCGAGGTCCATCGCCCGAAGCCCCATCTCGCATACCAAAAAGCGGACCTCCATGGCGACGCAAGAGGCGAGCAGTTCCTCGAAAGTAGCGATGGCGCTGGCCGCGAAACCGTCATCCATTTCGCCGCCGTCGCCGTCGCCGTCGCCGAGCGGCATCGACCGCCAGGCCGGCGTTCCGTCGGCGGCCGGCCGTTGCAGCGCCCGGCAGGCCCCCATGGTGAAAAACAACGTCACCGGCTTGCCGATGGCGGCGGCGGCGGCGGCCATGACCAAGGCGTAGTGGACCTTGTCGAAATCGCCGGAAAAGACGACGATGGACAGCTTGTCGGGAGGCGGGGATTGTTCACCGCTCATGGATGGAAAGATCCCTGATTTCAGGCGCTTCGCCGCACAGCGGGCAACCGGCGTCCGGCTTGACGGTGATTTTGCGGAAAGTCCAAGCCAGGGCGTCGATGATGAGCAGGGAGCCGGCGAGACCTTCGCCGATGCCCAACAGCTCCTTGATGACCTCGGTGGCCTGCAAGGATCCGACCATGCCGCAAAAGGCGCCGAGCACGCCGGCCTCGGCGCAGGTGGGGATCTGCCCCGCCGGCGGCGGCTCGCGGAACAGACAGCGATAGCAGGGATTGTTCCCATCCTGGTAGGCCTTGAACGTGTAGACCTGTCCGTCGAACCTCAGGATGGCGGCGGAAACCAGGGGGCGGCGGGCGAAATAACAGGCATCGTTGGCGAGGAACCGGGTGGCGAAGTTGTCGCTGCCATCGGCGATCAGGTCGTAGGCGGAAACCAGGTCGATGGCATTGTCGGCGGCGAGGCGTTCGTTATGGGCGATGAAGGAGACCTCCGGATTGATGGCGGCAATGGTCTTGCGCGCGCTTTCCACTTTCGGCCCGCCGACGGACTCCGTGGTGTGGACCACTTGGCGCTGCAGGTTGGAGAGATCGACGGTGTCGTCGTCAATGACGCCGATGGTGCCGATGCCGGCGGCGGCGAGATAAAGCAGAACCGGCGATCCGAGCCCGCCGGCGCCGATGACCAGGACTTTCGAGTCCAACAGCTTCGCCTGACCCTCGCCGCCCACTTCCCTGAGCAGAATGTGGCGGGCGTAGCGCTTGATCTGGTTTTCGCCGAGTTCCATGCGTCGACAACCTAAAAAACCCGGCGGCGCTGGCTTGCGGCGCCGCCGGGGCAAGGCGGACGAGAGCGCCGGTTATTCCTTTTCCAAGCCATCGAAAAGCGGTGTCGACAGATAACGCTCGGCGAAAGAGGGCAGGATGACGACGAGCATCTTGCCTTCCATTCCCGGACGCTGGCCCACCTCCAGGGCCGCCGCCAGGGCGGCGCCCGACGAGATACCGGCGGGCAGGCCTTCGATCCGGGCTGCTTTGCGGCTCATGGCGAAAGCGGTTTCGTTGCTGATTTTGAGGATTTCGTCGATCATGCCGACGTTCAGCACGTCCGGAACGAAGCCGGCGCCGATGCCCTGAATCTTGTGGGGTCCGGGGATGCCGCCCGACAGCACCGGAGAGTCCTCGGGTTCGACGGCGATCATCTTGAGGCCGGGACGGCGGGGTTTGAGAACCTCGCCGACGCCGGTCAGCGTGCCGCCGGTGCCGACGCCGCTGATCACCACGTCGACCTTGCCGCCGGTGTCGCGCCAGATTTCCTCGGCCGTCGTCCGGCGGTGGATTTCCGGGTTGGCGGGATTGGCGAACTGCTGCAAAAGAACGGCGCCGGGAATTTCCCTGGTCAGTTCCTCGGCGCGGCCGATGGCCCCGGGCATGCCCTTCTCCTTCGGCGTCAATTCGATCTCGGCGCCGAGCAGAACCAGCATCTTGCGGCGTTCAATCGACATGCTTTCCGGCATCGTCAGGATCAGCCGGTATCCCTTGGCGGCGCAGACAAAGGCCAGGGCGATGCCGGTGTTGCCCGAGGTCGGCTCGACCAAGACCGTCTTCGAGCCAAGGCTGCCGTCGGCCTCGGCGGCTTCGATCATGGCCAGGCCGATGCGGTCCTTGACCGAGCCCAGAGGATTGAAGAACTCGCATTTGCCGAGGATGTCGGCCTTGCAACCGGTATTGTTCGCCAGTCTTTGCAAGCGCACCAAGGGCGTCGAGCCGATGGTCTCCAGAATGCTGCCGTAAAGGCGTCCCGGCCGCTCCAAGGCGGCGGTTGTTGTCTGTTGTTCATTCATTACGAAAAGGCCTCCTCGACCAGCTTATGTTCTTTCTCATTCTTTTTCTAAAAGGTCATGGGATTCGGCGGCGCTGATGGCGCCGCCGGTATTTCACAAGGATAATGCGGGATTTCGAATGGTTCAATCCATCTCAGATGGAAAAATCCAGATTGCTGCGTCCCTCGCTGATGATTTTGGCGCGGTGGGCGCGGTTGCACAAATCCTCGATGGTGACCTCATCGAGCCGTATGGTGACTTCATCCTGTAGCTCCCGCCACAGCTCCCGCACCACTTTTCGTCCCAGTTCGGAACCGCCATTGTCGTCCTTCGTCGGGTCGTCGCCGGTTTCCATCTTGCCGACGACGCGGACGATGTCGCCGACGGTGATGCGGCGACGTTCGCGGGCCAGACGATAGCCGCCCTTGGGGCCGCGGACGCCGATCAGCACGCCTTCGCGGACCAGATGCTGTAGGGCCTGTTCCAGGTAGCGGCGCGGAATGCCCTGACGCCGCGTGATCGTCCGGCTTTGCACCGGCTGGCTGCCGGCGTGAAAGGCGATGTCGAGAACCGCCTCGATGGCGAACAGCATTTTTTTCGACAGGCGAAGCATGGCGGCTCAGCCTTTTCCTTTCGTTCCCGTCGAGCCGAAACCGCCGCCGCCGCGGGCGCTGGCGCTCAAGCTGTCGGTCTCGGCCCAGGTGAAGGCGCGGACCGGGGCCACCACCATCTGGGCGATCCGCATGCCGCGCTCGACGGCGAAGGCGGCGTCGCCCAGATTGGCCAGGATGATACCGATTTCGCCGCGATAGTCGGCGTCGATGGTGCCCGGCGCGTTGAGCACCGTGATCCCGTGTTTGGCCGCCAGACCCGAACGCGGCCGGACCTGCGCCTCGAATCCGGGCGGCAAGGCAATGGCGATGCCGGACGGAATGACGGCGCGGGCGCCGGGTTCGAGGACCACCGGCTTGTCGACCGCCGCCAGCAGGTCGACGCCGGCGCTCCGATCGGTGGCCGGCGCCGGCAAGTCGAGGCCGGCCCCATGGGCAAGCCGGCGGACGGCGACCTCGATGCCGCTCACGATGCCGCCTCCAGGGCCTCGGAGATACGCTGAGCCAAGCGCTCGGCCACCGCCGGCTTGCTCATCCGAGGCCAATTCTCCACGCCCTCCACGGTGATCAGGTGGACGGTGTTGGCGTCGCCGCCGATGGCGCCGGTGCTGGGCGAGACGTCGTTGGCGACGATCCAATCGCAGCCCTTGGCTTGCCGTTTGGCCAGGGCATTGTCGAGAACCTTGTCCGTCTCGGCGGCGAAACCAACGACCAGGCGCGGACGGCGGTTGCCGGCCTTGGCGATGGCGCTCAGGATGTCCGGGTTCTCGATCAGGGTCAGGACCGGCGCCGAGGCGCCGGTCTTCTTGATTTTACGCGCCGCCGCCTCGGCGACCCGCCAGTCGGCGACGGCGGCGGCGCAAACGGCGGCGTCGACGGGCAGCGCGGCCTGGCAAGCGGCCAGCATCTGGCGCGCCGATTCGACCCGCACCATCTTGACCCCCGGCGGATCGGGCTCGTGCGTGGGTCCGGAAACCAGGGTCGTTTCGGCGCCCCGCCGGGCCAGCGCGGCGGCGATGGCGTGGCCCTGCTTGCCCGACGAGCGGTTGGCGATGTAGCGCACCGGATCGATGGCTTCAAAGGTGGGGCCGCTGGTAACCAGGGCGCGCCGGCCTTCGAGCCGGCCGCCGGAGCGAAAAAAATCGCCGACGGCGGCGACGATATCGTCGGCCTCGGCCATGCGGCCGAAGCCGAACTCGCCGCAAGCCATGTCCCCTTCCACGGGGCCGACAAAAAGGACGCCGCGTTGCCGAAGCAACTCAAGATTGGCGGCCGTGGCGGCGTTGTTCCACATGCGGACGTTCATCGCCGGCGCCGCCAGTACCGGTTTGTCGGTGGCGAGAAGGACCGTGGCCGCCAAACCGTCGGCCAGGCCATGCGCCATTTTGGCCAGGATATTGGCCGACGCCGGCGCCACCAGCACCAGGTCGGCCTCCCGAGACAGGCGGATATGCCCCATCTCGCTTTCGTCGGTGAGCTGAAACAGGTCCTCGTAAACCTTCTCGCCGCTGAGCGCGGCGAGCGCCAGGGGGGTGACGAACCGGGCGCCGCCTTGGCTGAGCACGCAACGCACGGCGGCGCCCTCGGCGCGCAGACGGCGGATGGCGTCCAGGCACTTGTAGGCGGCGATGCCGCCCGAAACGATCAAAAGGATGCGTTTTCCATTCAGCACGCGACCTCCCCGCAATCAAGCAGACTGGGAGCGGAAATATTTAACGAGAAAAATGTGTGGTTAATTTAATCGCCGGCAACAACCGTTGCAAGCCCGTTGGCGTTTTCCTTGCCGTCAAGACATCGGGACCAGCAACGAAGCGGCGATCAAGACCACCGCCCGGAGCGGCGGCGCCTTTTTCAGCTTGGTCGAGGAGACGCGGCGGCCGCCGAGGCTCTTGGCCAAATGGTTTATGCCGCGCACGTCCTTTGGCAGGCAGGAGCCGCCGAAGGCGAAGCCGGGCTTCATGTAATAGGGCGAGATGTTGAGCTTGGTGTCCTGGACGAAGATGTCCATCACGGCATGGCTGTCGACGCCGCTGGCCCGGCAGACCTTGCCGATCTCGTTGGCGAACGAGACCTTCAGGGCGTGCCAGGTGTTGTCCACGTACTTGACCGTCTCGGCCGCCTCGATGGTGGTGAAGGTCACCTTGTCGTCGATGCCCTCGTAAAGGCGGGCGAGGGCCTCGCCGCTCTTTTCGTCGAAGGCGCCGATGACCGTCTTCGGTGGATCGTAGAAGTCGGCGATAGCGGTGCTTTCCCTCAGGAATTCGGGATGGAAGCAAAGGCCGAAGTGTTCGCCGCAACGTTTGCCCGACGCCGTCTCGATGATCGGCAGCAGGTGGTCGCGGGTGGTTCCCGGCGACACGGTGGAGCGGAAGACGACGACGTGATAGCCGCTCTTCCCGGCTAGTACACCCCGGCGGGATTCCTGACCCCATACGATCGCTTTTCCCGCTCTCCCGGTAGGAGCGGACGCGCCGGCGATGCGGGTACATCGTCAAGCGTTCTCGACGCCCCGGGAGA
>DUZD01000050.1 GCA_013349695.1 Rhodospirillaceae bacterium | reverse complement strand
CGGACGGCGTTGCGCGGCGCTTGTGATGGATTGACATCACGGCGCGCCACGCGCCTAGCCGGGAAACTCGGAAGCCCGTCGTATGGGGTCAGGAATCCCGCCGGGGTGTACTAGATGTGATGTCTCAGGACGTTGTTCATTCGATCCAACTTTGAGAAGCTGAAGTTTGCAAATATAGAAGCTAACCGAGGAGGACCGAAAGCATCGTTCATGACACCGGGCCGCCTTTGCCGGCGGAATCCGCATCCAGCTGACGGGCTTCGTCGAGGAGCATGATCGGAATGCCGTCGCGGATGGGAAAAGCCAGCCCGGCCTGGTCGCTGATCAGCTCCTGGGCTTCGGCGTCGTAGCGGAGCGGCCCCTTGGTCAGGGGGCAGACCAGAATTTCGAGAAGTTTGGGATCGATCTTCCGTTCACTCATGATTGTCTCCCGGGTTCACGAAAAAACAAGACGTCGACGTCAATGTTTAACGGTAAAAGCCGCCTCGCCGGCGCCATGAACGGCCAATTCCAACAAGGCCGTCAACAGTTCGCTCCGTTCGCCAAGGCCGGGACATTCCAACAGGGCTTGCTTCTCGCGGGGTTCGAACGGGCAGACCATGGCCAGCGATGCGACCAGGGATTCGTCGTCGGCCTCCCCGATGGCCGCCCAGTCGGCTTCGATCTTCTTGAGATCGAAAAAATTATGCACGGCGGCAAGAAGCCGGGCGCGGTCGGCGGCGGCGCCGCGATCCTTTGCGAAACCGGCGAGGAAATCACCGTATTCGGCGGCGACCAGCCGGTAGCCCCGCTTTCCGGCCAGTTCCCCGGCCCAGCGAAAGCGGCAGACCCCGTCAACAGCGACCAACATCCTGCCGTCCGTGGTTTCGGCGGAGGAAACGATGCGCCCGGCGCAACCGACGGAATAGATCTCGGCCCCTTCGCCGACCGGATCCGCTTGCGGGCGGAGGGGCTGGACCATGCCGATCATCCGGTCGGAATAGAGAGCGTCCTCGGCCATGTTCAAATAGCGGCGCTCGAAAATGTTGAGAGGAAGCCGGCGGCGCGGCAACAAAAGCACGCCGGCCAAGGGAAAGATGGGAAGCGTCGCCGGCAAGGTCCCGGAGACAAGGTTTGGCGTCTCGCCGCCCGTCGCGTTCATGAAAAGAGCACCGCCGAAAGCCGTTTCCGCGCCTCGACGGTCAATGGGTGCTGGTGACCCAGGGCATCGAAAATCTTTACCAACTGTTTACGGGCCGCATCGTCTTTCCACTGACGGTTGCGGCGGACCAGTTCGATCAGTTCGCCGACGGCTTCTTCGGGGCGGTCGTTGCTGTAAAGGGCCAGGCTCAGGTCGTACCTGGCCTGTAGGTCGTTTTCGTCGTTCGCCACTTTTTCTCTCAAGGCGGCGACGTCGCCGCAACCGTCGCCGAGTTCGGCAAGCTCCGCCGCCGATATGGCGGCGGCCACCGGCGCCTCGCCGGCCAATTCCTTTGGCAAGCCCTTGATGATTCTTTGGGCGGCGGCGGCATCGCCGGCGGCAAGCGCGCAACGGATCAATCCGGCCGTCGCCGCCGGATCGGCCGGTTGGTGTTCGAGAATTTGCCCGAACATGGCGCTGGCGGCCGTCGCGTCGCCGCCATCCAGAGTAGCGGCCGCCAGTTCAAGCGCCGCCTCTTGCGGGGTCTTGGCGTCCCCGCACGAGCGTTTCATGAAGGCGCGGACCTGGCTTTCCGGCTGGGCGCCGAAGAAAGCATCAATCGGCCGCCCATCCTTGAAGGCGAAGACGGCGGGGATCGACTCGATCTGTAACTGGGCGGCCAGTCCCTGGTTTTTGTCGATATCGATCTTGACGAGGCGCACCAGACCACCGGCTTCGCCGACCAGCTTTTCGAGCAACGGCCCCAACTGCTTGCACGGAGCGCACCAGGGCGCCCAGAAATCGACGATCACCGGAAATGTCCTGGACACCTCGATGACGTCGGCGACGAAATGGGCGGCATCGCTGTCCTTGATCATCCCGTCGACGGCGGCCTGGTTCTGGCCATCGGGTGGTGAAGATCGGTTGGAGTCGGAGACCCGCGTCATGATCTTGTCGGCCAGCTGCTTGAGGGGGTTTTTCACCATTTTTGATTTTCTCCGCAAGGGCTTGACCGATTACAGTTCGATGATCCGGGGTTGGTGTCCGCACGAACCGATGAACCTCAGCAGGCCTTGCGGGTCGATCCGCGTCGTCGCCCCGTTGTCCAAGGGATGATAGTTCAAAGCTTTGCCGTCCATCATTCGCCGATCCAGAACCACCCGCACCCGCAGGTCGGTATCGTTAATGAGGGCGAAAGGACTGACCGCCCCCGGCTCGACGCCGAGGACCCGCGCCAGCAGGTCGGCCTTGCCGAAGGACAGGTGGGCGGCGCCGATGCGTCTCCGCAAATCCTTCATGTCGATCGGCTTGTCTTCCAGCGTCACCACCAGCCACAACGCTCCCTTCTTGTCCTTGAGGAACAGGTTCTTGCAATGCCCGCCGCCAAGATCCCCACGCAACGCCTTGTTTTCCTCGACCGTATGCACCGGCGGATGACGATGGGTCGTGGTTTCCACGCCGAGTTCTTGCAGGCGGGCGAAGACATCATCGGGCGTTGCTGGCATCGAGAGGACATATAGCAGACCTTCGGCCCCCATCCAACCGGCCGCCGGGTCAATAATGAGTTTTGCAAACCGGCCGCCATCGCTTATGCTTGGTGGCCCATTTCGCTCGGGCTTATGGGCGGGCGTAGCTCAGGGGTAGAGCGCAACCTTGCCAAGGTTGAAGTCGTGAGTTCAAATCTCATCGCCCGCTCCAATAATTTCAAGGGCTTAGCCGATTCTGGCTGAGCCCTTGTTTTTCCTGGGTCATACCCCGAGGATTGGTTTCGGCGCCCTGGCTCGTTTTGGGTAGGGCGATGCCCCTCAAGCGGATATGGTTGTACTCCCCGCCCATGAAGTTGGGATAATCGACACCATCGGGGAAAACCTCTCCTCCCGGCACCTTTGAAGCATCGCCCGCACCGATTGCGGAAAAGGCATCCTCGATGGCATCAAAGGCGTGTTTGGCGATCTCGCGAAAAGCTTATCCCTAGCACCGCCCAGCGTAATTCCTGACCCCATACGATCGTTTTTCCCGCCCCCTCGGGGCGTCGGGAAGGCTTGACGATGCTCCAGCATCGCCGGCACCACCCCTCCTGCCGAGAAAACGGGAAAAACGATCGTATGGGGTCAGGAATTACGCTGGGCGGTACTAGATTGGTTTGAACAGCATTAAAGCAAAAGAGACCATAATTAATAAGAGATAACCAACATGCAGAAGAACCTGCATACCCGTTTTGATCTCACTGCCGCCTTCCGCTACGGCCAGACGCCTAGGTTTTGTTATATATACGAGCGTTACGCTGTAAAATGCCATAATCAGCAAACTCAGCCACAACCAAAGTTGTGAAAATGGCCAGGGGCCAATAAACATAGCAAACAGCCCGGTGATGGTCACAATACCTGCAACAATATTTTCAATCAGCCCGATAGTATTGGCTTTTTTTACAAGCCTCTCATTGGCTGGATCAGCGCTTGGCTTCACCGCTATCAATACAGCAGTCAAAACAGAAAGTAATGCCAATGAAAAAAGTAAGATTGCCACACTAGTATGGACAATATTCAACATAATATAAAACTCCACAAAAGAACTAACTTTCTATTTTTTAATTAAACCACCAGGATCTTATAACATTGTTATTATATTATTAACATATTAACTCTTCTGTGGTTGATATTGTGCTGCATACTAAGCTCGGAACAACTAAGAGAGCCATTTTTCCTATCTTCCATGCTTGTTGAGCAGAGTATAAGTAGAGTAAACGCTATATGTCCATGCCCTCGACAAACTCCCTTGCAGCCATCGCTCCTTTATTGCCTCTGAATGGATGGCTTGAGCTAGCCTGGATTTCTCATTGCGCCCCAATGGCGCGGACCACCGGTGGAGGAAGGTTCCACCCAGATAATTGTCGGTTTGATCTGCTAGCTGTCAAGCGGTTTCGTCGGCTAACCGGCGGGACCGGCTGAACAGCGTGCCGCGCGGCTGGTCGATGTGTTTTGGGTACGGCACCCGCCTGATGGCCTACCGGGCGGTCGACAACTACGTCTATGAGCGCACGAAGCGATTCCTGGTCAGGCGCCACAAGGTTCCGTCGCGCCGAACCACACGCTTCTCCGATGAAGCCGTGTTCGGTGACCTCGGCCCGCCACCGCGCCCTTCCTCGACTCTACAACTACGGGGTGCATCGGGGCTGGGAATCTGGGGTAATAGCGATGAATTAATCACGATCCGCTCCAACGCAAAGCCGCGTCTTCGCATCGCACTCGCCAAGCAACGACAAAAGGTCCGCCAGGCTGATGGCGACACAGCCCCTGGTGGCGGGATAACCGGCGCCGGCGACATGCAAAAAAATGGCGCTGCCGCGCCCGGCGGTGACCGGGTCGTCGTTATACCCCAGTTCGACAAGGATATCATAGAGGCCGTCGTCCCGCCACAGGACTTCATGCCGGGCCGCGCATGGAAGACGGACCAAGCGGTTGTAGTTGGCGTCGGTGGGATCGTCACACCAGCCGTCGGCGGGGCTGATTGGGCGGCGGGGAAGGGCGCCGCCGGGCGGCGGCCGCCGGTCGGGACGGTACATCACCCGGCGCAGGGGAAAACAGCCGACGGGAGTGACGCCGTCTCCTTCCCGCTTGCCCTCGCCAATGCCGCCAAAGCCGATGGCGCAACGGACCTGGCGCCGGCGCCAAGACATAACCCCCGGCGGCTGGACCTGAATATCCATGAACGGGTTATAACGCGATCACGCCTGGGCGCGAAGGAAGCGGAGGTTTTGGCCGCTGAAAAGAAGATTCATTGAAAAACGGAAATTCGGTGACAGCATACTTAATTCCAACCATCAGGCATGGAAGTCGCGGAATTCCCGATCTTGGAAATTAGTATGCTGTCACCGAATTTCCATTAGTATTCCGAATCGACGGCGGGCCGTGGCCGGGGGGCCATGAGACTGGCCCCTTGTTCGTACTTCTCCATGGATTTCAGCATGACCTCCGAGAACCAGCCGCCCGAGGCGGCGGTGGCGCCGGCCAGGTCAGCGGCGGCGACCTTTATTTCAGGCTTGTTCCGATGCTGAGCCAGCTGGCGAATGGTGGCTTCCTGTTGCGCCCAGTAAAGGACGTCGATTTCGGTGCCGATCGGCGATGCCGCCGCCGCTTGCTCGGACCGGTCTGGATCTTGACCGAAGGCAGTAGCGATTTCAACCGGTTCCCCGGCTACATTTTGCGCCGGTTCTTCGCCCTCCAGGAAAGCCAGGACATGGTCGCCGATATCCTTGCCGGTGGTTTCATCGAGGATGACGTTGATCAGCGAGACAATGGCGCCGATGGGGCCGCCGAACAGGGCGCCGCCGCCGATGCGGGGAATTGGATCGATGGTATCGCCGGACCAGTTTCGGTAAATGTTGGAAACCACGGGGAGATGATGCAGGGGATTGATGATGTCGAGAAAATCCATAAAGGTGAAGCCATCGTCCCCAAAAGGCTGAAAGCCCGAATCGGCGGCCGATGCGGCCGGGCTTTCGCCGGCTTTTCGCGCCACCGGCGGCTCGACATAGGTCAGCTGGTTTTCCAGGCTGTTCATTGAAGCGTTCATCGGAACCTCTCTTCCCGTCCTGTTTTCATGTTGATTTTTGTTTTTTAAAAGCAAGCCCCATGCCATGACGAAAAACATAATAAATCAAACGTCTAATGCATAACTTTCGGCGAATGGAGGGATGGTTCTGGGCAACATCTGCCGCCCTTGGAGCGCATCAGCCAAATTGGCTGGAAATCGGTATCAGAACTTGCGGGCGGCGATGAGATCCTCGCTCATCCGGTTCTGGCGGATGAAATGGGCGAGGATGTGCATCAGCGATTGATGGGTATCCTCGATGACGCCGTAATTGTCGGCCTCGACGTGGACATGCACGCTCGCCAGTTCGCCGCCGCGCCCGCCGTTAAATCCGGTGAAGGCGATGACCTCGAGCTTGTTTTGCCGCGCCCACGCCGCCGCCTTGACGACATTCTCGGAATCCCCCGACGAACTAACGCTCAGCAACACATCACCGTGCCGGGCCGAGGTGCGCAATTGGTAGACGAAGACGTCATCGTAGGAAATATCGTTGGCGATGGCGGTCATCATCGGGATATTGGCGCTAAGAGAGACCACGCGGGGAACGAGATTGGTATCGGTCTGGATCAGCTTGGCGTGATCGCAAACAAAAGTGTTGGCGATGGCGGCCGAGCCGCCGTTGCCGCAAACGTAGAGGGTGGCGCCCCGCTGATAGGCCGCCTCCAGCAGTTCCGCCGCTTCAGCCAACCGCTGTCGGTCGACACCGGCGGCGGCGGTTTTCGTTTGCTGGAAATAGTCGTCGCAGTAGGCGGCGATGTCGGAATATTTGCTGTCGGGAAAGGTCATGAGAGAAGTCTGCTTCATTCTCGGTTTTGGTTCAACGCCCGATGATTCAACACCGGGAATCGGAAACCGGCCAAAGCAATACCATTCCGGTGATTAAAAAAACCAGAATCGTCGCCATGCCGGCCCGCTGGCTGCCGGCGTAGGCGGTCATCCAGGCCAGCACCACCGGACCCAGGAAGGCCGTCGCCTTGCCGGAAAGCGCGTAGAGCCCGAACATTTCGGCGCGCCGCCGCGCTGGTGCCAGGCGCGCCATCATCGAGCGGCTGGCCGCTTGCGCCGGGCCGACGAAAATACCCAGCGGCAGGCCGAAAACCCAGAAAAGAGTCTTCGACTGGACAAACAGCAAAGCCCCGCCGAACAGGGTCAAGGCCGCGACGGCGATGAGAATGGTCCGTTTCGGGCCTATCCAGTCGTCGATCCAGGCGAAAAGGCCGGCGCCAAGGCCGGCGGTGAGGTTAATCCCGATGCCGAAAATAATCAGTTCGGAGAAATCCATGCCGAAGGTGCCGGCGGCGTAAATGCCGCCGAAGGCGAAAAGGGTGTTGAGTCCGTCGGTGTAGATCATCCGGGCCAACAGGAAGCGGGCGATTTGGGCATAGTCCTTTATATGTTTGAGGGTCTCCCACAGGGCCGCCACGCCGCGGCGGAACACTTCCCCGGCCCCGATACCGGTGGCCGCGGCATCGGGGGTCAGGGCGAACAGCGGCACCGCGAAGACGGCGAACCAGACGGCGGTCAACGGCGCCACCGCGCGCAGGTTCTGGGCCGAGTCCTTGGCAAGGCCGAACCAGGGATCGTCGGCCTGCACGAAACCGGCCAAAACGAGGCCCAAGCAGACCAGGCCGCCGGCGTAGCCCAGTCCCCAACCCCAACCGGAAATCCGTCCGATCCTGGCCTTGGGGCTCAAATCCGGCAGCATCGAGTTGTAGAACACCATACCCATTTCAAACGCGAAATTGGCGACACCGACGCAGACCAGGGCCCAAAGGGCGTCGGCCGGATCCGGGCGGGTGAACCAAAGCAGGGCGGTGGCGGCGACGCAAAGAGCGGTCAAGGCCAGAAGCCACGGTTTCCGACGCCCCGAGTGATCGGCCATGGCGCCGCAAAAAGGCGCTGAAAGGGCCACGGCAAAGGCCGAGGCGGCCATCGCGTACCCCCATTGAGCGGTCCCCGTCACCACGTCGGCGGCCACCGCTTGGGTGAAGTAGGCGGCGAAGACGAAAGTGATGATGACGGTCGGAAAGGCCGAATTGGCCCAGTCGAACAAACACCAGGCGAACAGGGCGCGGAAAGGCGCGATGCTTGTTTCACCCGCCGTTTCCCCGCCCCGGAAAGGGGTTTCGACCACTAGCTCTCGGCCATGGCGCGCAATTGACGGCTGGCGACGGCGATCATCGACAAGTCGTTGATTTCCGAAGCTCCCAGTTCGGCTAAAAGTTGATCGGTGCGCTCGACGGCGGCCCGGTTTTTGTCCTCCCAGATGGCGATGGCTTTATCGACGGCCACCGCCCCGTCGGCGGAATCGAGAATCTGGGCGGTGAGAGCCAGCTGGTGGTCGTAAATCTCCTCGACCAGCGCCGCCACCGCCAGTTTTTGCCAATAGGTCTGGGAATCCATCCGCTCGGAGGCGGCGCGCAGGTGCCCCATCATGAACCGGGTTCCGACCGCGAAGTAAAGCTGGGCGACGGCAATGACGGCAACTTTCCGGCCGCCGGCCAGGCAGACGATGTCGCAAGCCGCGTACAAATTGACCAGTCCGGCGACCCGCAAGGCCAGGTCTTCGGGTACACCATTTTTCGTAAAAGGCTGGGCGCGTTCGCCGACGTCGTCACGGTACCGGCTGGGAAGAACGCCGTCCAATCCGGCCACCAACGCCTCGATGCCCTTGGTGAATTCGCAGGCGCAGGCGCCGATGTCCAAGGGCCGCTTGCCGTGGCGCAGGAACCACAAGGTTCCCCAGTCGATCAGCCGGTTGATGGCGAGAAACATGGCGGTCTGGATCGAGGCGGGGACCACATTGTCAAGATCTTCGATGGCTTGCCAAAGGCCCCTGATGGCGAAGACTTCGCGGGTAATGATGTAGGCCCTGGCGATCGTGCTGGACGGCAAGCCGGACCGTTCCGAAAAGTGATGGACGAACGTGCCGCCGACCCGGTTGATCATGCTGTTGGTGACGCGGGTGGCGATGATCTCGCGGCGCAAGCGGTGGCCGCCGATGGCCTTTTTGTATTTTCGCCGCAACGGCGCCGGGAAATAGCCGATCAGATCGGCGGCCAGATACGGATCGTCGGGAAGGTCCGATTGCACAAGCTCGTCGTAAAGCCAGATCTTGCTGTAACACATGAGCACGGAGATTTCCGGCGCGGCCAGTCCCTGTTTGGCCGCCGCCCGTTCGCCCAGGGTCTCGTCGTCGGGGAGGAACTCCACTTCGCGGTTGAGCCGGCCTTTTTTTTCCAGCAGGCGCATCAAGCGGACCTGATCGTCGAAGACCCTTAACCGGTTGGCATCGATCAGGTTAATCGCTTGGGACTGTAGATAGTTGTCCCTGAGCACCAATTCGGCCACCTCGCCGGTCATCCTGACGAGCAACGCGTTGCGCTGTTTTCGGGTCATCTCGCCGGCGGCGGCCAGTTGGTCCAAAAGCAACTTGATGTTGACTTCGTGATCGGAGCAGTCGACGCCAGCCGAATTGTCGATGAAATCGGTGTAGACGCGGCCGCCGCCAAGGGCGAATTCGATGCGGGCGCGTTGGGTGACGCCGAGATTAGCCCCCTCGCCGATGACCCGGCAGCGCAAGGCCGGCACATCGACGCGGACGGCGTCATTGGCGCGGTCGCCGACTTCGGCGGCGCTCTCGCCGGAGCTTTTGACGTAGGTGCCAATGCCGGCGAACCACAGGAGGTCCACCTGGGCGGCCAACAGTGCCCTGATCAGTTCGTTGGGGGTAACGCGGTTCTTGGTGATGTTGAAGCGTTTCTTGATCTCGGGCGAGAGCGTCAACGACTTGGCGTGGCGATCGAAGACCCCGCCGCCCTTGGAAATCAGTTTGCCGTCGTAGTCGTTCCAGCTCGAGCGCGGAAGCCCGAACAGGCGCTTGCGTTCGCCAATACCGGTCGCCGGATGGGGGTCGGGATCGACGAAAATGTGGCGGTGGTTGAAAGCGCCGATCAGCTTGATGCGGGGCGAAAGCAACATGCCGTTGCCGAAGACGTCTCCCGACATGTCGCCGACGCCGAGAACGGTGAAATTTTGTTCCTGGATGTCGAGGCCCAACTCGCGGAAGTGCCTTTTCACCGATTCCCAGGCGCCGCGGGCGGTGATGGCCATTTTTTTGTGGTCATATCCGGCACCGCCGCCCGAGGCGAAGGCATCGCCGAGCCAGAAGCCGTAAGCCTTCGAAATCGTGTTGGCGATGTCGGAAAAGGCCGCCGTGCCCTTGTCCGCCGCGACCACCAGATAAGGATCGTCATCGTCCAGGCGGACGACGTTTTCGGGAGCCGCGACCTTGTTGCCTTTGCGGTTGTCGGTGATGTCGAGCAGGCCGCGGATGAAGGTCCGGTAGCATTCGATGCCTTCATCGATCAGGGCTTCCCGGTCGCCGCCATCGGGCGGGCGTTTGACGACGAAACCGCCTTTCGATCCGACCGGCACGATGACGGCGTTTTTTACCTGCTGCGCCTTGACCAGGCCGAGGATTTCGGTGCGGAAGTCTTCGCGCCGGTCCGACCAGCGCAGGCCGCCGCGGGCGACCTTGCCGAAGCGCAGGTGGATGCCTTCGACACGCGGGCAGTAGACGAAGATCTCGCGGAACGGCCTCGGCAACGGCAGTTCGTCGACTTGCCGGCTATCCAGTTTGAACGAAAGGTAAGGCTTCGGCCCGCCGGCGTCTTCTTGCTGGAAAAAATTGGTCCGCAAGGTACATTCGATCAGGTTCAGGTAACGGCGCAAGATACGGTCTTCGTCGGCGCTGGCCACCGCCTCCAGTCCCTTGAGCAGTTTTTTGCCGATCTTTTTAGCGCGGTTTCCGGCGTCCTTGCCGACCGCCGGGTCGAAGGTAGCCTGGAAAAGTTCGACGAACAGACGGGTCATCAGCGGATTATTGGCCAGAGTTTGTTCCATGTAGGCCTGGGAAAAGGCGCATCCCGCCTGCCGCAAATACTTGCAGTAAGCCCTGAGCACGACGACCTGTCGCCAAGTCAACCCGGCGCCGAGGACGAGAGCATTGAAACCGTCGCTTTCGACCTCGCCGCGCCAGACGCGGGCGAAAGCATCCTTGAAATTGTCGCGGATGGAATCGAGGTCGACGCCGGCGGCGTTCCGGGTTTCGAGCTTGAAATCATGGATCATCACCAAACGGACATCACGGTTCTCGGGGTGGATGGCATAGGGGATCTCGGTAATCACCTTCAGTCCCATGTGCTCCAACATCGGCAGGACATCGGACAGGGGGATCGGTTGCTCGGGGTGGTAAACCTTGAACCAGAATATGTTCGCCGCCGCCGCCGCCGGCCCGCGGAGGCTCATGCCCAGTTCGCCGGTGTCGAGGGTCTGCTCCACCTTGGCGATGTCGGCGAGAGCCGTCTCGGCGTCGAACCGCTCGCGATAGCCGGAGCGGAAGGCCCGCCGGTAACGCAGGTGAAGTGCCGCCCCTTTTTCTTCGCCGTGGGCGTCGACGAGGGCCTGTTGCAAATGATCGCTCCACGTCCGCGCCGCGTCGGCCAGGCGGGCTTCGATTTCGTCGGCGTCGTAATCGGGAATGCGCCCCGGCGTCGTCCGGATGATCGTATGAAGGCGCGCCAATAGCGTCTCGCCCAGTTGGGAGTAATGGGCCGTCACCTTGCCGGCGAAAGCCTCTTCCAGGATGTCATGCAAGCGGCCGCGAAGATCGGTGGAGAAAAGATCGCGCGGAATGTAGACGAGGCAGGAAACGAAACGTTCGTATTCGTCGCGGCGGATGAACAAGGCGACTCGCGGACGTTCATGAAGGTTCATGATCCCCAGGCAGGTCAAGAACATGTGCTCTTCCGTGGCCTGGAACAGCTCGTCGCGGGGAAAGGTCTCGAGAACGTTGAGCAGCGCCTTGCCGTCGTGGCTGGTCGGCGGCATGCCGGCGCGTTCGAAAATCTTCAGCACCTTGCGTCTCAAAAAGGGAATTTCGCGGGGACTGCTGTGATAGGCCGACGAGGTGAAAAGACCGACGAACAGGTGCTGGCCGATCGCCTTGCCTTTCGAATCAAGGCACTTGATTCCTATGGCGTCCATATGCACCGGGCGGTGGATGGTCGAGCGCTGGTTTGTCTTGGTGACCATTAAAAGGCCGGGCTGTTTGACGAGAGCGCTCAGTTCCCGGAAGACGGTGACATTGGGATCGCGCAAAATGCCCAGTCCCTTTTTCGGATTGATGCGAACGATCGCCTTGCCGCCGCTTTCCTTGTAAAGGTATTCGCGGAAGCCCAGGAAAGTGAAATTGTTGGCGTGGGCCCAGCAGAGGAAATCCCGCACCTCGTTGACATCTTCGGCGGCTAGTTTGGTGGCCGGCCGATTTTCCAGCTCGACGACGACCTCGGCCATTTTCTCGCGCATGTCCCGCCAGTCCTCGATAACGGCGCGGATATCGCCGAGAACGGCTTCCAAGCCGGCCTGGATCTCTTTCAATCTGTTGGTGGATTGGCGGGTGACCTCGATGTGCATGAAGGATTCGGCGGCGGCGGCGTTGGCGGGCGCGCCGGGCCCCAGGACTTCCCGCAGGTTTCCGGACTTGCCGCGGCGGAGCCGGACAATCGGGTGAATGACCGTATGGACGGAAAGTTCCTGGCGGTGCAATTCGGCAACGACGGAATCGACCAGGAACGGCATGTCGTCAGTGATGGTTTCAACCACCGTGTGTTGCGAATGCCAACCCATCCTCGCCGGCGAGGGATTGTAAACGCGGACCTTGGCCTTGCCGGGAGGGCGGCTGGCGCCGAACGTCCAATGCGCCCTGACGGAGCCGAAAAGGTCGGCTGGATCGCCGCCGACAATAACCTCGGCCGGAACATGCTCGAAATACTGGCGGATGAAATTCTCGGCGACGGCTCGTTGATTGCCGGGCCAGCGCTTTTTCGCCTCGCCGACGAGTTTTTTGATCAGCTTGGCCTTTTGCTGTTCCGTTTTATGTTGCATGCTCGCGCCTTTCCAGGGTTTCACCGGCGGCTTTTGCAGTTGGAAAGAAAAGCTAACTCATAAATTGACAATTACAAGGACTTCCCGTAATCCGCACAAGGTTATCGACCCATCCCTCATAACATCTTATGGCGTTATCGACGCTCGGTTTATGTTCGTGGCGAGATTGTGCTGTTATAACCATATGCTTTTTCAAGAGAGGAAAAGATTTGGTTCTTCACCGATTACCGGGGAAATCAGCCCGCCTTGCCGCGAGGGTGCCTCCGCCGGCCGCTCTTTTCGTAAAGGACGCTTCGCGCCGCTGGCGCGGCGGCCTGAAGGCCGTCCTTGACAAAAAGCACCCGCCGGAGGCCTTGGGGTATTCAGGCCTCCCAAAAAAGTAAGCCCCGCCTATTCTCTTGAGAGACCTCGCGGCCATTCTCCCGAGCCGACCTGCCGCGGCAATCGGTGAAGAACCAAAGATTTGGGAGGTGATGAGGGTTTTTTTTCCATCGTTTTTTGCACCGAAAAGAAGAAAAAGAGGAAAAAACACCAAAGATCAAGGAAGAAGCTACAAAAGAGGTGCCCATTCCGTGCTGAAACCATCCCCGCAAAAGCTACGTTTTGTCCATGTTGCGAGCGAGGCCCGCCGGAGGAGAAGGTTCAATCCTGACTAACTTTTGACCTCTTGTCTTGGACTTGCCCCCATTTCACCGGACACCCTGACGGGTTTTTGACTGGGCTCTGAGGAAGTCTCTAGGTGACCTCCACTTGAGTCCACTGTGGGGGTGGTTCTCGTT
>DUZD01000049.1 GCA_013349695.1 Rhodospirillaceae bacterium | reverse complement strand
CGTTTACCACCGGCCCATCAACAGCAACATCCTTCTTGAAAATCTTATTCATAAGGGAGTCCTCCTTGGACACTCAGTTAGCTCAATTCCATGTCCAAGAAAACTGGGTCCGCTACAGATCGCCAAATCGCGGTGCCGGATCATGGTGGCGATTGTCGACGATTTCGCGGCGTTCGTCACTACCCGATTTTCCGTTACCGACGGATTTTCCGCCTTCTGGACGCGCCCCCCTTGGCCGCCGCCCGGCCCGTGCCGGCCCGGCGCCGTTTCCCGCCCACTTCGCCTTGGCCGGACAAAAGATGCAGGATCAAGCCGCCGGTGAGCGGCTCGGCCTCGGCCAGGACCACCTCCACCTCGTCGCCCAGCCGGTATTCCCGTTTCGTCCGCCGGCCGCGAAGGACATGGCGGCCGGCGTCGTGGACGTAGTGGTCATCGGGCAGGGTGCCGAGCGGAACCAATCCGTCGCCGCCAACTTCGTCCAAGGTGACGAACAGGCCGAAACGGGTGACGCCGTTGACGCGGGCCGCGAATCTGGCGCCGACGCGATCGGCCAGAAAGGCGGCGGTGAAACGGTCCACGGCGCCGCGCTCGGCGGCAACGGCGCGCCGTTCCGTTTGCGAGAGGTGGGCGCCCATTCCGGCGTCATCGCCAGTTACCGGCTCGGGGCCGCCCTGTCCCAGTTTCAACCCGCCGATGAGGGCGCGGTGGACCAACAGGTCGGCGTAACGGCGGATCGGCGAAGTGAAATGGCAGTAACGCCCGAGCGCCAGGCCGAAGTGGCCGATGTTGGCGAGCGAGTATTCGGCCTGCGCCTGGCTGCGCAGGACGATCTCGTTGACCATCCGCTCGTTGGGCCCGCCCCTGACCTTGGCGAGGATGCGGTTGAAGTGTTCCGGTTTGGTGACTTGGCCCTTGGCCAGCCCGAGGCCGAGGCCGTCGAGGAACTGGCGCAGGGCCTCCATTTTTTCGGCCGCCGGGGCATCGTGAATCCGGTACATGCAGGGCTGTTTGAGCCTTTCCAGGGTTTCGGCGGCGGCGACGTTGGCGGCGATCATGAATTCCTCGATCAATCTGTGGCTGTCGAGGCGGGACCTGGTTTCCATCCTGACGACGTTGCCGTCCTCGCCGAGCACCACCCGGCGCTCGGGCATGTCGAGTTCCAGCACGCCGCGCCCTTTCCGTCCCTTGGCCAGCGCCGCGTAGGCGCCATGGAGGGGCGCGATAACGCTCGCCATCAAGGGTTTCACCGCATCGTCCGGGGCGCCGTCGCGGGCGGCTTGCGCCTGCGTGTACGTCAAGCGCCCCGCCGAGCGCATGAGAGCGCGTTGAAAGCGGTGGCGGAGCAGGACGCCCCTGGCATCGATCCACATATGGGCGGCGAGGCAAGGCCGATCCTCGCCGGGGTTCAAGGAACACCAGCCATTGGAAAGCGCCTCGGGCAGCATCGGCACCACCCGGTCGGGAAAGTAAACCGAGTTGCCGCGCTGGTAAGCCGCTTCGTCCAAGGGGTCCCCCGGGCGCGCGTACCAGGCGACGTCGGCGATGGCGACGATCAGCCGCCAGCCGCCGAGGTTTCGCGGATCGTCGTCGGGCTCGGCCCAAATGGCGTCGTCGAAGTCACGGGCATCGGCGCCGTCGATGGTAACGAGCGGGATGGCGCGGAGATCGTCGCGGCCGTCCAAGGGCGCCGGGCCGGCGGCCGCCGCCTGGGCGAGGGCGTCCTTGGAGAACTCGGTCGGGATATCATGATCGTGGATGGCGATCAGGCTCAGGGACCTGGGCCCGTCGTTGCTTGCCAAGCGCTCGGTGACGCGGGCCTTTTTCAGCCCCAGCCGCCGGCCGGGCAGGATGTCGGCGCGTACCAGGTCGCCGTTTTCGGCGCCGTCGGACTCATCGGCGGCGACGATGAATTCGCCCCTGGCGCGGCTGCCGACGGGCCTGATCCGCCCTTCGCCGCCGACAAGCTGGTAGAGTCCCAGCACCACCGCCGGCGCCGTCGGCAGGCGGCGCATGGTCCGCCCTTGATAGGTCCCGCCGCCGGCCGGGGTGAGCCTTGCCAGCAGCCGGTCACCGGCGCCCGGGGCCGATCGCCCGCGGCGCTCCGGCGCCATGTAGATCACCGGCGGATCACCCTCGCCCCGCCAGGCCAACGGCCGGGCCAGCACCTCGCCGTCCTTGTCGGTGCCGGTGACCTCGACGACGGTGACGGAAGGCAGTTTCCCGGCCTTGCCGCGCCGCCGCCCGATCAGCCCTTCGTCCCTGAGCTCGCGCAGCAGTTTTGTCAGCCGCGTCCCCTGCTTGCCATCGAGCCCGAAAGCGCGGGAGATCTCGCGTTTGCCGGCGGCGCCGCCGCATTCCCGGATGAACTCCAGGACCTGCTGGCGGCTGGGAAAGGGAGCGGTCTTCGATTTGGCTTTGCTCAAGGGAAGGTATCATACCAAGGATCGACGATAATGACCCATAGAGACGGCTTCCCAAGGCTTTCGGCTAGGAGTGCGCGGCGTGGCGATGCGGGGCATCGCGAGACGGGCAAGACACCGTCCGAAAGCCTTGGGAAGCCGCCGTTCCGGTCGCCTCAGCGCCCCGTCGGAGGGCGTCGAAAAGTCTTGACGATGCGCCGCATCGCCGGCAACTTTTCTCCTACCCGACGGGGCGCTGAGGCGATCTCTATGGGTCATTATCATCGATCCTTGGTATCAGGCCGATGTCTTGGCGGCGGGTTTCTTGCGGGCCGGTTTTTTCTTCGCCGGGGCCTTTCCCTTCGCCGCCTTGGCGGCGAGGATGGCAACGGCCTCGTCCAGGTTCACGGCGCCCTTGTCGACGCCCTTGGGCAGGGTGGCGCGCAAGGATCCGTGCTGGACGTAAGGGCCGAAGCGGCCGGAACGCAAAGTCACCGGCTTGCCGTCGCCGGGGTGTTCGCCGATGATTTTCGGCGGCTCCTTCCTGGGCGCATCGGCGATCAGCGCCACCGCCCGGTTGAGCCCGATGCCGAGCACGTCATCGCCGCCCTTGAGGGAAATGTAGACCCCGCCGTGCTTGATGTAAGGACCGTAGCGGCCGATGCCGGCGGTGATCGTCTCGCCGCTCTCGGGATGCCGGCCAATCTCGCGCGGCAAGGATAGCAACGCCAGCGCCCGCTCCAGGTCGATAGTCTCCGGGTCCGCGTCCTTGGGCAGGGAGGCCCGTTTCGGCGGCGTACCGCCCTTTTCCGGCGCGCCGCCCAGCTGCACGTAATAGCCGTAAGGTCCCTGGCGCAGGCTGACCTCGAGGCGGCTTGCCGGATCCGTGCCCAGAAGTCTCGGGCCGTTGCCGGCGGGCGCCGCTTCGCCGCCAGCCGCCGTCAGCGGCTTGGTAAAGCGGCAGCCGGGATAATTGGAGCAGCCGATGAAGGCGCCGTATTTGCCCAGTTTCAAGTTCAGCCTGCCATCGTCGCAATCCGGACAGGCGCGGGGATCGGCGCCGGAGCCGTCGCCGCGGAAGAAGTGTGGACCCAAAATTTCATCGAGCGCATCGAGCACTTCCCGGACGCTCAGCTCCCGGGTCTCGTCGACGGCCTCGCTGAAGGTATTCCAGAACTCGTGCAACACCACCTTCCAGTCGAGACGCCCGCCGGAGATTTCATCCAGTTTGTCCTCCAGCTCGGCGGTGAAATTGTATTCGACGTAGCGGCTGAAAAAGCTGGCGAGGAAAGCGGTCACCAGACGGCCGCGGTCTTCCGGCACGAATTGGCGTTTTTGCAGGCGCACGTAGTCCCGGTCCTGAAGGACCGAGAGAATGGAGGCATAGGTGGACGGCCGGCCGATGCCCAACTCCTCGAGGCGCTTGACCAAGCTGGCCTCCGAGAAACGCGGCGGCGGCTGGGTGAAGTGCTGGTCCGGCTTGACGCCTTTAAGTCGTAGGGCCTCGCCGACTTGGAGATCGGGGAGGACGCGCTCGGCATCCTCGCCGCCGCCGTCGTCCCGGCCTTCCCGGTAGAGCTTGTAGAAGCCGTCGAAGGCGACGACCGAGCCGGTGGCGCGCAAAACCACCCGTTGGTTCGGCGACGAGATGTCGGCGGCGACTTGATCGAGTACGGCGGGTTGCATCTGGCTGGCAATGGTGCGTTTCCAGATCAACTCGTAAAGCCGCAGCTGGTCCTTGTTCAGGTAGCGGGAGACGGTTTCGGGGCGGCGGCGGACATCGGTGGGGCGGATGGCTTCGTGCGCTTCCTGGGCGTTCTTGGCCTTGCTTTTGTAGACCCTGGGCGATTTCGGCAGGTAGGCGTCGCCCCAATTCTCGCCGATGAGACGGCGGCAGGCGGCGATCGCCTCGCCGGCCATCTGCACGCCGTCCGTCCGCATGTAGGTGATCAGCCCGTCGGTGTCGTCGCCGGCATTTACGCCTTCGTAGAGTTCTTGCGCGATCCGCATGGTGTGGCGGGCGCCGAAATGGAGTTTGCGCGAGGCCTCCTGCTGCAGCGTCGAGGTGGTGAAGGGCGCCGCCGGATTGCGGCGGACTTTCTTGCGCTCGACATGGGCGACGGTAAAGGCGGAGGCCTCGACGGCGGCGGCGGCGGCCTTGGCGGCGGCGGCGTCGGCCAGTGTCATCTTCTCCAGCTTGTCGCCGCCGAGGTGGGTCAGACGGGCGCTGAAGGACCTGCCCTTGCCGATGAACTCGGCATCGACGGTCCAATATTCACGTGACTGGAAAACCTCGATCTCGATCTCGCGCTCGCAAATCAACCGCAACGCCACCGACTGCACGCGGCCGGCCGAGCGCGATCCCGGCAGCTTGCGCCACAACATCGGCGACAGCGTGAAGCCGACCAAATAGTCAAGCGCGCGGCGCGCCAGGTAGGCTTCGACGAGTTCCCAATCCAGGTCGCGGGGATGGGCGAAAGCCTCGAGGATGGCGCTTTTGGTGATTTCGTTGAAAACGACGCGCTTGACGTCGACGCCGGCCAAGGCCTTCTTGCCGCCGAGCGCCTCGCAGACGTGCCAGGAGATGGCCTCGCCCTCGCGGTCGGGATCGGTGGCGAGGTAGAGGCGGTCGGCGTCCTTGATGGCGGCGGCGATCCTTTGTATGTGCTTTCGGGCCTTGGCGTCGACTTCCCAGTTCATCGCGAAATCGGCGTCGGGACGGACCGAGCCGTCCTTGGACGGCAGGTCGCGAACATGCCCATAGCTGGCCAGAACGGTATAGTCATGGCCCAGATATTTGTTGATCGTTTTCGCCTTGGCCGGCGATTCGACAATGACGACGTTCATTTTAATCCGCTGAACCGAACCTCGGTTTGCCGCCACTCGGAGCGGACGGCAAACCGGCGCTCGATGCGCGACTCCTCTATCTCCTGGGCGCCGCGGCCCGTTGACGCCGACGTTCAGTCTCGCGAAATCGGCGGTGGCAGGCGCGAAACCCGGTTTCCCGGATGCCGTTCCAACCGGCCCGCCAGTTCCATTTCCAGCAGGACCAAAGAAACAACGGCAGGCGACAATTGGCAATCGCGGATGAGTTCGTCAACCATCACCGGCGCGGAATCAAGACTTTCATCTATCGTCGAACGCCCGGAGTCAATCTCCTTTTGGCTCGGCGGCGTGGCGCAAGGTGTTGTGAGTTCAAGGGATTGCCCTTCGCCGAGGGAGGGGTGCCGGGTCTCGTTGGTGACACGGAAAACATCGTCGGCCGATTCGCACAGTATCGCTCCCTGGCGGATCAAATCGTTGCTCCCCCTGGATCTGGGGTCCAAGGGGGATCCCGGAACGGCGAAGACTTCACGCCCCTGCTCCAGGGCCATTCGGGCGGTGATCAGGGAGCCCGAACGCGGCGACGCCTCGACGACGACGACACCGCGAGAGAGTCCGGAAATAAGCCGGTTGCGGCGGGGAAAGTGGCGGGCCAGCGGCTTGGTGCCGGGCTCGATCTCGGAGATCAACGCGCCCCGTTCGGAGATTTCGGTGTAAAGACCGGCGTTTTCCTTCGGGTAAACGACATCGATGCCGCCGGCGACGACGGCGACGGTGCCGGTGGCGAGCGCCCCTTCATGGGCACAAGAATCGATACCTCTGGCCATTCCGGAAACGACCACAAACCCGCCCTCGCCCAGGGCGGCGGCGATTCGGCGGGCGAAATTGCGGCCGTTGACGGAAGCGTTCCTCGCCCCGACCACGGCGATCGCCTTTTTGCGCAGAAGGTGGACCTGGCCTTTGAAGCTGATCAGCGGCGGCGCGTCCTCGACATGCGCCAAAAGCGGCGGGTAATCGGGCTCGTCTCGGGCGATCAGTTTGGCGCCGATCGCGACCAGCGCCTCCATCTCGCGCGAGGCGGCGGCCTTGGAGCAAACCTTGATGGCCTTCCCGAGGCCGCCCCTTTGCGCAATTTCCGGCAGGGCGGCGAGGGCGGCGGCGGCGCAGCCGAAATGGTCGAGAAGCCGATAAAAGGTGATGGGCCCGACGTTTTCCGTGCGTATCAGCCTGAGCCAGGCAAGTTTTTCGTCCGCCGACAGGGGGCGGGAGCGCGTCTCGCTCATGACCGGAAAGTGCGCCGGATGCGCCTTGGCGGCGGCAAGGATAGGCGGCCGGCCAGCAACGAAAACAGCGATACGGTACGAAACCCAGTTATTAAGTTCATGGTATGTTCTAACGCCGAAACCGATCTAAGTCAATGGCAATGACTCCGATCACGCGCCATGACGCCAGCCTGAGCATATCTCATCAACCTTGAAATGCTCTACTCGGCTTTTTCGGCGCCGATTTTCGGTTCTTCTCCGCCGATGAGTCTTTGGATATTGGCCTGGTGGCGGATGACGGCCAGCAGCGCCAGCGCCGCCGCCATGTAGACCGGCGGGCCGACGGCGACCCAGGACATGAAGAGAGGCGACAGAACGAGCGCCACCAGGGCGGCCAAGGACGAGTACCTGAACAGGGCCGCCACCGCCAGCCAAGTGGCGCATGAAAGCAACCCGGCCGGCCAAGCCACCGCCAAAAGCAGGCCCAGCGTCGTCGCCACCCCCTTGCCGCCCTTGAATTTCAGCCAGAGCGGGAAGTTGTGGCCGACAACGGCGAAGAAACCGGCGATCAGGCCGCTCGTGCCGTCCATGAGGGCCAGCAGCAGCGCCGCCGCCGCCCCCTTGCCGGCGTCGAGAACAAGGGTCGCCGCCGCCAGGGGCCTGGAGCCAGTGCGCAAGACGTTGGTGGCGCCGATGTTGCCGGAGCCGATCCGGCGTGGATCGGTGCCTCCGGCAAGCCGGGTCAATACCAGGCCGAAAGGGATGGAGCCCAACAAATACCCCGCCGCCGCCGCGACCAGATAAAACCAGACGTCCACCGTCGGCGCCGCCGGCATCACTTTACCTTTGACCCGCCCGCTTCGAACACCGGGCGCCCGTCGATGACGCACCTCAGCACCATGCCCTGCACCGGGCAGCCGTCGAAGGGCGAGTTCTTGGACTTGCTCAAAAGGTCGTCGGCATCGACTTTCCAGCCGCGCTCCAGGTCGAACAGGATCAGGTCGGCCGGTCCGCCCTTCGACAACCGTCCAACCGACAGGCCCACCAAGTCGGCGGGACCGCAGGTGAGGCGGCGCAGCACCTCGATCAGCGGCATGTGGCCGTTGTGGTAAAGGCCCAAGGAGACGGCGAGCAGGGTTTCGAGGCCGATGCCGCCGAACGCGGCCTGAGCGAAGGGCAGGCGCTTGGCCTCCTCGTCCTGGGGGGCGTGATCGGAGGCGATGGCGTCGATGGTGCCGTCTTTTATGCCCTCGACCACCGCCAGGCGGTCGGCTTCCGGGCGTAGCGGCGGCGACAGCTTGGCGAAGGTCCGGTAATCGCCGACAGCGGTTTCGTTGAGGGCGAAGTAGGGCGGCGCGGTGTCGCAAGCGACGTTGACTTGCCTGGCTTTCGCCCGGCGGACCGCCTCGACGGCGGCGGCCGTCGACAGGTGGCCGAAATGCAGTTTCCCGCCGGTCATTTCGACCAGACGCAGGTCGCGTTCGACGATGATCACCTCGGCCTCGCCGGGAATGCCGGCGAGACCCAGGCGGGTCGCCGTTTCGCCGCTGTTCATGGCGCCGCCGTCGGCCAGCCGCGGCTCCTCCGGATGCTGAACGATGGTCAAGCCGAAGGTCGACGCGTAGCTTAGTGCCCGGCGCATCACCAGGGCATCGGACACCGCCTTGACGCCGTCGGTGAAAGCTACCGCCCCGGCCTCGGCCAAGGTTCCCATCTCGGCCAGCTCCTTGCCTTGCAGGCCCTTGGTGACGGCGCCGTAGGGATAGACCTTGGCCAGTCCCAGCTTGCGCGCCCGGCGGGCGACGAATTCGACCACCGAGACATTGTCGATGACCGGATCCGTGTTGGGCAGGCAGACCATCGTGGTGATTCCCCCGGCCGCCGCCGAGCGCCCCGCCGAGGCCAGGGTTCCCTTGTGCTCCTCGCCCGGCTCGCGCAATTGCACCCGGATATCGACCAAGCCGGGGCATAAGACATGACCGCCGCAATCGACGGTTTCGGCTCCTTGCGGGGCGCCGCCGGCGAAAAGACCGGGACCGAAATCGGCGATGACCTCGGCCTCGGTGAGAAGACCGCCGGCCGCGTCAATTCCCGACGCCGGGTCGATGAGGCGGGCGTTGACGTAGGCCACCCGGCCGCCATTTTTCTTAGCCGCCATCGGCGTCCCCATCGTCCAAGTTGCGGGACAGCGTCTCAAGACAGGCCATGCGCACCGCCACCCCCATCTCGACCTGTTCGCGGATGACGCTGCGGCCGATGTCGTCGGCGACTTCCGAGTCGATTTCGACGCCCCGGTTCATCGGCCCGGGATGCATGATCAGGGCATCGGGCTTGGCGTTCGAGAGCTTTTCGTAGTCGAGTCCGAAAAAGTGAAAGTATTCGCTGATGGAGGGGAAGAAATTTCCCTGCATGCGCTCGGTCTGCAAACGCAGCATCATCACGATATCGCAATCCCGCAAGCCTTCCCTCATGTCGTCGAAGACTTCCACCCCCAGCTTTTCAATGGCCGGCGGGATCAGGGTACGCGGCGCGATCAGGCGGACCGTCGCCCCCATGGTGGTGAGCAAGTGAATGTTGGAGCGGGCGACCCGCGAATGGACGATGTCGCCGCTAATGGCGACGCGGAGCCCGGCTAGCCCGCCGATGCGTCGGCGAATGGTCAGGGCGTCGAGAAGGGCCTGGGTCGGATGCTCATGGCTTCCGTCGCCGCCGTTGATGACCGCGCAGTTGACCTTTTCGGACAACAGCTTCACCGCCCCGGAATAAGGATGGCGGACGACAAGCACATCCGGATGCATGGCGTTCAGGGTCATCGCCGTGTCGATCAAGGTCTCGCCCTTCTTGATGGAACTGGTCGTCACCGGCATGTTGATGACGTCTCCGCCCAAGCGCATGCCCGCCAACTCGAACGAGGTGCGGGTGCGGGTCGAGGCCTCGAAAAACAGATTGATGATGGTCCGCCCGTGCAGCACCAACTTGGTCTTGTCGGCGCGGCGATTCTGTTCGACGAAAGCTTCCGACCGGTCGAGCAGAATGGTAATCTCGTCAGGCGATAGGCCTTCGATACCGAGCAGATGGCGGTGCGGGAAATGAACGTTGTCCGGGACGGCGGCGTTCATGAGCCGGCAATATAAATCCTTGCCGGCCGACAAAGCAAGGCGGGATAACCACCCGGCCGCCGCCGGTTGTCATGTCGCCGTTGGAATGTTGACGATCGGCGGCGGCGGTGTTAGAGCCTGTTTGGGAAGTTCATCACGGATTGCGCCGCGTTTACAAGGTCTTGGGCTAGGAAGGCGGCGTGCCGCGATGCTGGAGCATCGCAAACGGCGGCTGACGACGTCCCAAGCCCTTGTAAACGCGGCCCTTCGGGTTGACCTGGGAAGCGCGATTGCGGCGTCGCCAATGCTTGACGATGTCCCGGCATCGCCGGCGCATCCGCTCCTAGCACTCGCGCTTCCCAGGTCAACGCAACCCATGATGAACTTCCCAAACAGGCTCTAAGGGCATTTCAAGATTGATCGGAACCGGCGGGCGAGTTCGACGGAGGGAAAGCCAGTGGCCGAGAGCGTATCGGACAAACCTCTTCGCATTCTTTTGATCGAGGACAACCCTCACGATGCGCGGGCGTTCCGCCGGGCTTTCGAAAGCAACGGCTGTCCCGTCGAAATCGAGCACCACGAGAGGGGGGAGACGGCGCAAGCGGTTTTGAAGAAAGCCACCGCGGCGTTCGACATTGCGGTGGTCGATCAAGGTTTGCCCGGCGACCCCGGCCTGGATTTTTGCAAATGGGTGTTGGCCGAGGAGCTCCCCCTTCCGACCGTGCTCCTGACCGGCTCCGGTTCCGAAGCTTTAGCCGTCGAGGCGCTGAAATCCGGGGTTTTCGACTACCTGATCAAGGATCCCGGGGGCGGCTACTTCAAACTGCTGCCCACCGTTCTCGCCCACATCGTCCGCAGGTACAAAAAGCAGCTCGAGCACGAACGGGCGGACGAGGCCTTGCGCAAGGAAAGGGACCTCTTCCAGGCGGCGATCAACAGCATGCCCGGCATCTTTTACTTCTTCGACAGGAAGGGAAAGTACCTGCTTTGGAACAAAAATTTTGAAGCCGTCGGCGAATACACGAGCGCCGAAATGGCCCAATTGCACCCGCTTGATTTCTTCCGCGGCGACGACAAAAAGTTCATCGAGCGGCGGATCGATCAGGCTTTCTCGGAAGGCATGTCAAGCGCCGAAGCGACCTTGGTTTCCAAGAGCGGACGCGAAACGCCCTATTATTTCACCGGCCGGCGCATCGAATGGGAAGGCGGAACCTGTCTCGTTGGCGCCGGAATTGACATCACCGAACGCAAGCAGGCGGATGAAGCCTTGCAGGACAAGAACCGCCTTTTAAACGCCGTCATCGAGGGCTCCGGAGACGCCATCTTTGTCAAGGACATCGAGGGCCGCTACCTGCTGGTGAATTCCGCCGGCACCGAAACCATCGGAAAATCACTGGACGAAATTTTGGGCCATGACGCCACGGCGTTTTTCTCCGCCGAAAACGCTCGGGAAATCATCGCCAGGGACCGCTCCATCATGTCGTCCCGGGATATAGTCGAGATCGAGGAAAGCATCGAAATTGATGGCAAGAAGTATCTTTTTCGGACCATGCGGGCTCCCTATCTGGACGGCGAAGGCAATGTCATCGGCATCATCGGCGTCGCCCGCGACATCACCGAATACAAAAAAATCGGCGATGACTTGCGAGAAAGCGAGGCCAATTTCCGCGCCATCGCCGATTATTCCTACGACTGGGAAACCTGGTTCGGGGTTGACGGCAGGCCGCGGTGGGTCAATCCCGCTGTCGAACGGATGACCGGCTACCAAGCGGCGGAGTGCATGGCCAAGCCCGACTATCCCCTGGGATTGGTCGACGAGGACGACAGGGACAAAATGGCCGCCCACTTCAAGGCCGCCCTCGACGAGCAAATGGAAAACGACATCGAGTTCCGGCTTTTGTGCAAGAACGGCTCGCTGCGTTGGGTGTCCGTGTCCTATCAGCCCATCTACGACCGGGAAGAGAATTTCATGGGCGCCCGGTGGAGCGTCCGCGACATCGCCAAACGCAAGAAGATGGAAGAAGAGCTGACGAAACTGTCCAGCGCCGTCGAACACAGCCCGGCCACCGTCCTCGTCACAGGCCCGGACGGAACCATCGAATACGTCAACCCCAAGTTCAGCGAAACGTCCGGATATAGCCCCCAGGAAGTCATCGGCGAGAAACCGAGCCTTCTCAAATCCGGCCTCATGGAGGCGGAGGTTTACGAAGATTTGTGGCAAACCATTCTGGCCGGCAAGGAATGGCGCGGCGAGCTGCTGAACAAGAAAAAGAACGGCGAGGTGTATTGGGAGGGCACCTCCATCTCGGCGATTTTCGACGGCGACGGCAAGATCGCCCACTTCGTCGCCGTCAAGGAGGATGTGACCGAGCTCAAGAAGGCCCACGAGAAACTCCACCACATGGCCAGCCATGACCTCCTTACCGGCCTTCCCAATCGCGCCTTGGGCATGGACCGGCTGGCCGGCGCCTTGGCCAGGGCGCGGCGCGGCGCCACCCAGGTGGCCTTGTTGTTCGTCGACCTCGACGGTTTCAAGCCCGTCAATGACGAACTGGGCCACGACGCCGGCGATCTTCTTCTCGAGGAAGTGGCCGGAAGACTCGCTTCTTGCGTCCGCGAGACGGATACGGTGTTCCGTTTCGGCGGTGACGAGTTCGCCATCGTGTTGACCGATCTGAACAATCGGGAGGCCGCCGCGAAAGTGGCCGAAAACGTCAATGAAATCCTCTCGAAGCCTTTCAAACTGGGAAAGCGGAAAGCCAGCATCGGCGCCAGCATCGGCATCTCCCTTTATCCGACGGACGGAACCGATCCGGAGTCATTAATGAAACGGGCCGATGAAGCCATGTACTCGGTCAAGGAACGGGGCAAAAACCATTACCGCTTCATATCCGACGAGCAAAAAATAGCTTAGAGTTCGCGAATCGACCGCCGGCTTTTGGTTATGGTCGCCGATGGCGGCATCGTTTACAGTCCCGGCCAACGCGGCTTCCGAGGCTTTGAATGACCATGGCGGATATCCCGCGGACCCGGCACCGGCTCAACCAGCTTCTTGACAAGGATATCTTTTTCATCATCGGCTGGACCCAGGCCGGCACCCACTGGCTGCAGGCGGCGATCGATGCTCACCAGCAAGTCTGCTGCCGGGGGGAAGGTCATTTCGCCAACCTGCTCTCGCCGTTGTTGACGCAGGCCTTCGGGCACTACAACCAACAATTACGGAAAACCAACGCCCGCCTGCGAACGGCCGGAATCCAGGGGCATTTCCACGGCTTCGACAACGACGACCGCGACCTCGTCCTGGCGACGGCGATGGGCTTGGTGTTCAGCCGCTGGGTGGGCGACGCCGAAGTCAAGTGCATCGGCGAGAAAACCCCGGAACAGACCCCGCACTTGAACCTGCTTGCCGGGGCGGCGCCAAACGCCAGGTTCGTTCATGTCATCCGCGACGGCCGCGACGAGGCGGCCTTCGCCTGGGATGTCAACCTTCGCATCGACCAGCAAGGGTTCTCCGAAAAATTTCCCCGCTTCAGCGGCTTTGCCGATTCCTTCGCCAAGTTATGGGCCAACAACGTCGGCCGGGGGCGCGCCTTCGGGCGGGCCAATCCGGATCGTTACATGGAAGTCCGTTGCGAGGATCTGATGAGCGAACCCGAGCCGGACCTCCGCCGCCTGTGCCGGTTCCTCGATGTCGGCGGCGGCGACGCCCAGGTGGCGCGTTGCGCCGAAGCCGGCCGGGCCGCGAATATTTCCGCCGCCGTTCCCGGATTATGGCGGCATCGTTTCGACGACGAGGCGCTCACTCTCTTCCGCCGCCAGGCCGGCGAGATGTTGAAGCTCTTCGAGTACGAGGACTGATAACGACAACCCCTTAGAGC
>DUZD01000048.1 GCA_013349695.1 Rhodospirillaceae bacterium | reverse complement strand
CAAACCGATTATACCGGAAAGTGACCGCGGATGCCTCGGAAATAGGCCGCAAAAGCAGAAAAATCAGCACAATTCCGCAGTTTTGCAATTGGCTCAAAAGATAAAAAATAGGAACTGAAATGCGTATGGTGTCCTTGATTGCGCGGCCCAATTTGTCTACTTTCTCGACTGTGCGTAGAGTTCGGCGATCACTCGCTGGCTGTCACACATGGCACAAAAAGCTGATCGGGCTATTTCTTCGTACTCCTCCTCAGACAGGTCTCTTGCCAAAGCGTCCTCCAAGAAGCCGCCCACGGACTGGGCGATTTCAGGTGGACGATTAACGTATGCCCATGTCTGCAGAGCTTTCAGAACTTTTTTCATTGTCTTCTCCCAGGATAAGCTCATTTCACCTTTCTATTTTTGCCTCCAGGTGGCGCGCCCCGTCGGCGGGCCGCGATTTCATTGGCGGAAAAGGTCACTGAACTTTAATTGGGGAGCGGCTGAAATCTATTGGTGCGTCCCCTAATAAGGGAATTATCTTATATTGGCGTGCAATCACAAATTGCACGCTAGAGGCCAGCTTTCCGATCTCCGGTCCGTGACCTTCCGTTGCTTTCACCGATGCTCGATGGTGATGCCGGTTTTTGCGATCAAGCTCATTTTCACTAGGGCGGCGAGCGTTTTGGCCTTCATTTTCGTTATCATGTTGGCGCGATGGATCTCGACGGTCTTTTCGCTTATGCCCAGCTCGCGGGCGACGCCCTTGTTGGTTGCCCCGCCAACCACCAGTTCCAGAACCTCACGCTCGCGTGGCGTCAGCGTTTGCAGGCGGGCTTTAATTTCATTCGGATCAATGCCGATCTCTTCCGAGTACCTGACAGCGGCCAAGCCGCTTCGTATCCGAGCCAATAAATGGCGGTGGTCGAACGGTTTTTCTATGAAGTCATGGGCACCGTCTTTTATTGCTTGAACGGCCATCTTTATGTCGCCATGGGCGGTCATGAATGACGGAAAGGAATATGCCACGCGCCTTCAATTCCTTGTACAGTTCGAAGCCGTCCATGTCCGGCATGCACACGTCCAGCAACAGGCATCCCGTCTCTCCCACTTGCCGGGATGCAAGAAACTCCCTGGCGGACGCGTAGGTCTTCACCCGCGGATAGACCTCGCCGACCACGCTAGCCAGCATATTGAAGCCGGCTTCGTTATCGTCGACGATATGGATGGTCGGTTCATGGGTCATCGAACTTGACCCTCTCGGCAGCGGCCAGGGTGAACTTGAAGACGGTGCCGTCGCCGGTGGCGGCTTCGGTCCACAGTCGACCGTGGTGGGTCTTGATGATGCCGCGGCAGATGGGCAGGCCCATGCCGTTCGGCTTGATCGTGAAACAAGGAACAAAGTCACGCATTTAAGCTGATTGCGGTTGCTGCCGCAGCTCCCAAATGGTAGGTGTAGGCCGTTTTTCTCGCTTATGGCGAAAATTTCCCTGGATGTTGTGGGGTCAGGACTTGAATGTTGAATTTCCGTCCACCGCTCTCTTAGCTTCCCCCATGGCACGGTCCTTGCGCGACCCTTGCGCATCGAATATCCCGGCGCCGTCTATCATCCGACGGCCGCGTTACGGACCTTTGGAGGCTCCGCCTCGGAGTGACGATTATAACCGGCGCGCGGGTTCCTCGATCAATCGGAGAGGTTGGGAATGTTTGCGAGAAAGCGGTAAGGCATGTCGAGAATGGTAACTGATCAGTGACAGGTTACACTATTTGAATTATCGTCGGCTTCCGCCACAAAGGTCTCAAGCTCCTCTACGAGAAAGGAGACCGGCGGCGGGTGCCGCCGGAATGCGCCGGCAAGGTCGAACGCATCCTTGCCCGTCTTGACGAGGCGACAGAGCCAGCCAACATGGGGCTTCCGGTTGCATCCGTTGAAGGGCGATCTTGCAGGTTGCTGGTCTGTCGGTGTCTCCGGCAACTGGCGCATTATCTTCCGCTTCGAAGGAGCGCATGCCCGTGATGTGGATTTGATCGATTATCATTAGGAGAACCAGGACATGGCAATGAAGAACCCACCCCATCCTGGCTTGTCCGTCCGCCACGATTGCCTGGAGCCCCTGGGGCTCAGCGTGACGGCGGCGGCGAAGAAACTTGGTATCAGCCGTAAGCAACTGTCCGACATCGTGAACTGCCATTCGGGCATTTCTCCCGAGATGGCGATCCGCCTCGACAAGGCATTTGGCGGCAGCGCGGATACCTGGTTCCGCCTCCAGGCGGCCTACGACCTTGCTCGGGCAATGAAGAAGGCGGACCGGATCAAGATCGAGCGGCTTTCGCCGCCGGCGTGATGCAAATACACTATTCAAGTCCTGACCCCGAAATTCTCGATTGCTGATTGATGCGCCGACTTTCAATCCTTTGATCGTCCTTTGGAAGAGACCAGCGAAACCGCACCCGGTCCCAACGGCCAAACACTTGTGCTTCGTCCAAGTGCCGGAACGAAACCGGGTAAAGTCGCAACCAGTTGTTCTTAAGATCGGCGCCCGCACAGCATACGGTTTCGCCGTGCTTCTTGCTCACTAGCGGCGCGGCCTTAATGAGAATGATGGCTTCGGCCTCGCCCGACGTTTCAAGCATAGGCAGCCAGTTGGATCTCCTTACGGGCAAGTTCACGGGCAGTGCCGTTCCGGACACCAAGGTTGCGGACGGTTTGCCCCGTGATACCGGAAATCCGTTCTGACACGATGTTGCGGTGGCAAGCCCTGAAATCCCGCTCATAGCAGAGGAGGCAGGCTTGCTTCCCCGACACGAGACCAAGGGCTTTCTCAAGATCGGCATGCGCGGCCTCGGTCTGCATATGGGCTGCGAAAATCGCAACGAATTCTTCGAAACGCCCTAACTTGGCGGCATCACGGCCTTCTTTTGGGTTGCCGAGCCCTTTTAGGTGCTCATAGCCAATGCCTTCCGCTTCCAGGGCCGCTGCGAGCGCCCCTTTGGAAAACCCCCTACGGCGGGAGACTGGCAATTCACGGATATCCAAGACGAGATCAATCTTGGCAAGCCTCAAGGTCGCGAAAAAATCCTCCACCGCCGCGCCCTCGTATCCAATCGTGCAAATTTCTCCCATCACTTCGCCTAACCTCTGTTTTCCTGGTTTTTCCAGTCATAAGGAGGGTTGGTTAATAAGTCACCAAAACAAAACCAACGAAATTTTCTGAAAGCCCCCGGGGTGACTGTTGGCGTCTCGAAACAACATCGCCGCTAGAACCGCGCCGCCGCCTTGGACAGAGCTGATCCAGACCGCCGTCACCTCTCTATGATAACAAAATTTATGCCATAATATCAATATGTTAAAATATTCATTTCGAAACCGTTTCTTTTTTTTACGGGACGGCTTCCGAACACCGGTAAGGCGAAAACGGAATCGCCGCGGGCCGGCAATGATATCTTGCCCTGTCCCGAAAGGCGGGCAATGAAGGTTGCCAAAACCGCCGTTCGCGGACCTTCAACTCCAAAAGGAGTTGGCCCCGCGAACAAAGCAGGTAAATTCATTTTTAAAATAGATATGGTATGGTTTATAGAAATTACCTACTAGTCATGGTTTTCTTGGGGTCCACCGCCGGGACATTTGACGATGCCGCATAATGGCGGAAAATTTTCCTACACGATCCCATGCTCTAGCGCCTTTCGCGACCGCGTCGCGGATTTGGCGCGGCGCCGCCAGGTCAACGTCGCCGATCTCGCCCGTTCCGTCGTGTTGATGGTGCCGCCGGAGATCGTCGCCGCCTTTCCGGATCCTGGCGGGCCCGGGCGTGATGACCGGGAAGCCGTTACCCTCAAAAGTCGGGACCGGCGAATGGACGGCCGTGGCGGCGCAAACCGCGCCTTCAGGTTCGCATGTCGCCGGGATACCCGCTTGCCATGGTGCGCCGGGCCCTGGCCCTGGCCCTGGCCCTGGACCGGGGCGAGATGGCTTTGCATGTGGACGAGGCGGCGGCAAATAACGAAACCATGGCGCCGGCGGAACAAATCCACCTCCGCGAAAGCCATGAGGAAATGGAGCGGCTGCGCGCCATCGTCTCGGTGCTTTCTTTCGAGCCCCTGGCCGACGGGGTCAAATCCCGCGATGACGCCCTCCATGTTTTGGGCTTTTCGCCAGGAGCCAGACCCGGCCTGACGGACCTCGGTGCCCGTTTCCGCAGGCTTGCCAGCATCCATCACCCGGACGGCAGCTACGGCGACCATCAACGGATGAGCCAGCTCAACGCCGCCATGGAGCATTTGCGGCGCGGCGCGGCGTGAGAGCCCGTCCGGCGAGGCCTTGACGCAAGGAGGCGCCGCCGGGGATGACGCCTGCCGATGGCAAGAAAAACCGCCCGCAAGCAAAGCGCCTTCGGGCGGCTTGGCGTTTATCGTTTGGAAGCCGCTCTAGCGGCGGTCGCCAAACAAATACAACAGCATGAAGAACAGATTGATGAAATCCAGATACAGGGTCACCGCCCCCATGATGGCCTTTTTGGTGGCCACTTCGGCGGCGTCCGATTCCAGGTAGAGAGACTTGATCTTCTGGGTGTCATAGGCGGTCAGCCCGACGAAGACGAGAACACCGATCACCGAAATCACGAATTGCATGGCCGAGCTTTGCAGGAACATGTTGACGATGCTGGCGATGATGATGCCGATCAGGCCCATCATCAGGAAGCCGCCGAAACCGGAAAGATCCCGCTTGGTGGTATAGCCATAAAGGCTCATGCCGGCGAAGGTGCCGGCGGTGATGAAAAATACCCGCGCGATACTGGTGCCGGTGTAGGCCAGGAAGATATGCGCCATGGACAGGCCCATGACGGCCGAAAAACCCCAAAAAACGGCTTGCACCATCGATGCATTCATGCGGTGCAGGCCGAAGTTGAGCACCAGAATGAAGGCCAGCGGTGAAAGCATGGCGAGCCATGCCAGCATGGTCGGCTGCACCGCGCCGTCCGGACCCATCGCGTAAAGCATGTTCAAAATCGCCGGCGTGGTCGCCGACAGGTATGCGATAATGCCGGTCAGCGCCAAGCCGGAAGCCATGTAGTTGTAGACCCGAAGCATGTACTCCCTGAGGCCGACGTCGATTTCGGCGGCGCTGGCCGTCGCCGGGGACATCCGCTCGGTCTTTAGCGAAAACTTTTTGTCTGGTCCGAAAGCCATGGAAAACCTCACATTCCCGTTGTCATAACCACACCTTAATATGGCAGGAACCCCACGGAAATCAATAGCAAATGGTCAATATTCCGGCCTCGCCGATGGGCATGGAATATGTAAAAAAAAACGCCGCTCCGAGTTTCTCGGGCGCGGCGCCAACAGGGGCGTGGCGATTTTCCGCTCCGCCGATTATTCGTTGCGCAAGTGACGGGCCGCCTTCTCGCCCAGGACCCGCCACGTGCCGGCGAAACCGGCGATCATGGTGACGGCGATGGCGCCCGTCGCCGCCGCCGCCGCCACGGCGGGGAGGAAAATCCACTCGGTTCGCATCGCATGCACGACAACCGCCCAGGCGATCGCCGTGCCGACGGTGACGGCGATGAGGCCGGTGGCCAGGCCGACGAGGCCGTATTCCAGGACATAGGCCTTGAGCAGTTGCCTCCGCGTCGCTCCCAGCACTTTGCAGATGACCGCGTCATGGACCCGCCGGCGGCGGCCGGCGGCGGCGATTCCGCCCAGAACAAGGGCCCCTGAAAGAAGGGTGAAGGCGGCCGCCGCGCGCACCGCCGCGCCGATTCCGGCAAGCAGCCGGGCGGCCGTTTGCAGCACTTCGCGCACCCGGACGATCGAGATGTTCGAGAACTTATCGGCGACCGCCTTCTCGACGGCTTCCTCGGCTTCGGGCGGAGATTCGACGGTGGCGATATGGGTTTGCGGGGCCTGTTCCAACGTTCCGGGGGCGAAAATAATGGCGAAGTCGAAACGAGGGCTGCGCCAGTCGATCTCCCTCAGGTTGGCGATACTGGCCTCGATCTCGCGGCCGAGGACATTCAAGGTCAATCTGTCGCCAATGCCGACTCCGAAGCCGCCGGCGATGCCGGCGTCGAGCGAGATCAGCGGCGGGCCGGAATAATCGGCGGGCCACCATTCGCCTTCGACGATCAGGGACTCTCGCGGCGGCCGGGCGGCGTAGGTCAGCGCCCGATCGCCGCGCACCGCCCATTGTGCATGGGCGGCGATTTCGGCCTCTTCGACGGCGACGCCGGCGATGCCGACGACGCGCCCGCGCAGGCTCGGCACCCGCTTGAAGCCGCTGGTCCCGGCAACCGAGGTCACCGCCCGGTCGAAGGCCGGCACCTGATGGGGCTGGATGTCGATGAAAAAAAAGGCCGGCGCCGTCGCCGGCAGCCTGTCGCCGATCAGGCGGTTCAGGTTGGCCTCGATCAGGGCCACCGCCACCAGCACCGCAAGACCCGTGCCGATGGAGAGCACAAGGCTCGGCGCCGGCGTCCCCGGGCGGTGAATATTGGTCAGGACCAAACGCATGACGGCGCCGCCGCGGTGCGCCCAGCGCGCCGCCGCCACCGTCAGCAGCGCCGCGCCGCCGCGCAAGACCAGCATGGTGGCGATGGTTCCGCCCACGAACCAGTAAGCGAAGGCGCGGTCGGTGGCGGTAAGGACGGTCAACGCCGTCAGCGCCAGGATCGCCGCCGCCGTCGCCGCCATCACCGCGAAGCGGGGACGGATTTGGGCCGGTGCGACGAGGTCTCGAAACAGGCTTGTCGCCGGTGTTTCCCGAGCCCTGCCCAGCGGCCAAAGGGCGAAAGCGAACGCCGTCAACACCCCAAAACCGGCGGCGACGGCGAGGGCGCCGGGGTAAAGGCCGATCCTGGGCGTCACCGGCAATTGCGCCGCCGCCAACCACAGGCCCAGGGCCGGCGCGCCGGCGCCAAGGACGAGCCCCAAGCCGATGCCGGCCAGGCTCATGGCCAGGATCTGCAGCTGGTAGATGCCGACCACCAGTTGGGCGGGGGCGCCCAGGCATTTCAAGGTGGCGATGGTGGCGGTCTTGCCGTCAAGATAACTTTTTACCGCGTTGCCGATACCGATGCCGCCGACGAGAAGCGCCGTCAGCCCGACGAAAGTGAGAAACAGGGTCATCCGCTCGATGAACCGGCGGACGCCGGGGGCGGCGTCATCGACGCCGCGGATGCGCCATCCGGCACGGGGAAAAGCCCGGTTCAAGTCTTCGATCCATGCCCCGGCGTTTTCTCCCGGCGCCAGCCTGACGCGGCTGTAATGGTGACTCTGCGAACCCGGCAGGAGAAGACCGGTGGCGGCGAGAGCGTCGGCGCCGACCAGGATACGCGGACCGAGGCTGAAAACGCCGGCGATCCTGTCGGGTTCGGCGGCGATGGTGGCGCGGAGCACCAACCGGGCATCGCCGACGCGAACCTCGTCGCCCAGGCGCAAGGCAAGCTTGGCCAACAGATTGGCGTCGACGGCGGCGCCCCAGCTTTGACCGTCCCTGGCGAGGGCCTCGGCGAGGGACAGCGGCGGCCGCAAAAGCACCGAGCCGGCCAGGGGATAAGCCTCGTCCACCCCTTTCAATTCGACAAGGGTCCGCTGTCCTTGCCCGGCCAGCGGATAGGCCATGGCGCGCATCTCGACGGCATGGGAAACCGCCGCCGCGCGTTCCCGCAGATAAGCCTTCTCCTTGCCGGTGGCCGAGCGGTTGTGCAGATGCAAGGCGATATCGCCGCCAAGCAGCATCCTGGCGTCGGCCTTGAGACCGGCGAGGACGGCCTCGCTCAAGGAGCCGACTCCGGCGATGGCGGCGACGCCAAGGGTCAGGCAGGCAATGAGAACACGGAACCCTTTCAGTCCCGCCCGCAGTTCACGCCGGGCCAGCCGGAACGCCAATTCGATCCCCGTCATGGGCGGCTCCGCCGTTGTCGATCGCCGGCGATGCGGCCGTCCGTCAGATGGACGACGCGCGCGCATCTGTCGGCCACCTCCGGCTGGTGCGTAACCAGAATCAGGGTGGTGTTCAGGCGCTTGTGCACCGCGAAGAGAACGTCCAACACCGCCCGGCCGGTGGCGCCGTCGAGGTTGCCCGTCGGTTCGTCGGCCAAGAGGATGGTGGGTTCGGCGACGAAGGCGCGGGCCATCGCCACCCGCTGCTGCTCGCCGCCCGAGAGCTGTCCCGGGTAATGACCGAGCCGATGGCCGAGGCCGACGGCGGCCAGCTCCTGGCGGGCGCGGCCGAAGGCTTCGCCCGAGCCGGCGAATTCAAGGGGCAGGGCGACGTTCTCGACGGCGGTCATCGTCGGCACCAAATGAAAATCCTGAAAGACGATGCCGATATGGCGGCGCCGAAAGATCGCCAGTTGGTCCTCGTTCAATCGGCCGAGATCGACGCCCACGGTCTCGACGACACCCGAGGTTGGCGTTTCCAATCCGGCGATGACCATGAGCATGCTGGTCTTGCCCGAACCCGACGGCCCGGCCACGGCGACCGTTTCGCCGCCATCGATCCTGAGGTCGATGCCGCGCAGGATATTGACCTCGCCGGCTTCGCCGATCAGGTTTAGATGGACGCCGTCAAGACGGACGTCGGGGCCGTTTCTATCGCCGTTCGTCAACATGGGTGCCGTTCATGAGATCTGTCACTACCTTCATCCGTCCCCGTTATGGCCTTGCGGCAAGGTTTGTCAATGTCGCCTTGTCGCTGGCGGCGGTCCTGTTCTACCCCTTGGCGGTGACGGCCGAGCCGTTTGGCATCCTCGTTTTGGGCGACAGCTTGACGGCGGGCCACGGCCTATCTCGGCAGGCGTCGTTTCCGGCCAGGCTGCAAAAAGCCCTGCTCGCCGACGGCCTTGAGGTCGAGGTCATCGACGGCGGCGTGTCGGGAAATACGACGGCGGCGGGGCTGGCCCGGCTGGACTGGGCCTTGGCTTCCAAGCCCGACGCGGTGATCGTCGAACTTGGCGGCAACGACGGTTTGCGCGGTCTTGAGCCCAAGGTCACGTACGCCAACCTGGACGAGATCCTGACCCGGATCAGGAAGAGCCGGCTTTCGGTTCTGCTTGCCGGCATGAAGGCGCCGCCCAATCTTGGCGGCGAGTATGGAGCCGAGTTCAACGCCGTTTATGCCAGGCTGGCGGTGAAACACGGCGTCCGTTTGTATCCGTTTTTCCTGGCCGGCGTGGCGGCGGTGCCGGAGTTGAACCAAGAAGACGGCATTCATCCCAACGCGCGGGGCGTCGACGTCATCGTTCGGCGCATCCTTCCCTTTGTGAAACGGTTGATCGGGGAACGGCGGTGAAATGTCGGCGATTGTTTTTGCTAGGGGCGCGCCGTTGCGCACCTTATCTTATTATGACGGGTTATGATGAGGGGAGCGGCGGATGTTTCCACGCCGCCGTTTCTTTCCGGCGAAGGGAAATCAGCGATGACTGCGTTCAAGGCCGTCCATTCCGTCGCCGAGGATTGGGCTCCCGCCGCCCAGGCTTGCGTCGACGCATTGGCCGGCGCTCCGGATGGGGCCAACCTGGGCTTCGTTTACGCCACCGACAACCTGGCGGAGAACTTTTCCAGCATCCTCGCCTACCTCCGCCAAAAGACCGGGATCGAGCACTGGGTCGGCAGCCTCGGCTTGGGAGTTTGCGCCAGCGCGGAAGAATTTTTCGACCGTCCGGCTCTTGCCGTCATGGCGGCGTCCCTGCCCGACGGCGCCTTTTGCGTCTTTCCGACTATCAGCGAAAGCGTTGAGCAGCTTTCCCACTCCACCAGGGCGTGGATCGACGGGGCCTTGCCCTTGTTCGGGATCGTTCACGGCGATCCCAACAACGACAAAACCGCCGGCTTGATCGAGGATTTGGCGGGGCTCGCGTCGGGATTTCTGGTCGGCGGCCTGACCTCGTCAAGGACGGCTTGCCACCAGGTCGCCGGACGCATTACCGGCGGCGGCTTGTCCGGGGTGTTGTTCTCGTCGGAAATGAAGGTCGCCACGGGGCTTTCCCAGGGCTGCGCGCCGATCGCCGGAAGCCACGTCATTTCCGATTGCCTGGACAACGTTATCATCGGACTCGACGGCAGGAAGGCATTCGATGTTTTCAAGGAGGATATCGGCGAACCCCTGTCCAGGGACTTGAACAAGATCGCCGGTCATATTCATGCCGCGCTTCCCATCGAAGGCTCGGACACCGGTGATTACCTGGTGCGCAATCTGATCGGCATCGATACCACCCGCGGCTGGCTGGCCATTGGCGAGGAAATTCATCCCGGCGAACGGGTGATGTTCGTGCGCCGCGACCCGGAAAGCGCCAGGACCGATCTTATCGACATGCTGCTGAAGCTGAAAAATCGTATCGGCGAGGCGCCCCGCGGCGGCGTTTATTTTTCCTGTGTGGCGCGCGGCCCCAATATGTTCGGCGGGGAAGGTGGGGAAATGGCCTTGATCCGCGACGTTCTCGGCGCCATTCCCGTGGTCGGCTTTTATGCCAACGGCGAGATTTCAAACAACCGCCTTTACGGCTATACAGGCGTCCTTGTCCTGTTCCTGTAGGCGGCGGAGCCAGTCGCGATGCGTCTTTTCATCGGCATCCCATTGCCGGCGGCGGCGCGCCAACGCCTTGCCGGCCTCGGCGGCGGCCTGCCCGGCGCCCGCTGGGTGGAGGCCAGGAACATGCACGTGACGTTGCGTTTCATCGGCGAGGTGGACGGCGCCAGGGGCGAGGACATCGGCGCCGCCTTGGCGGCGGTGCGTTGTCCCGGTTTCGAGCTGTCCTTGGGCGGTCTGGGCTGTTTCAACCGGGGGCGCCGGGTACATGCCGTTTGGGCGGGCGTGGATAAGTCCGAGGCGTTGGCGCATCTTCGCAAAAAGGTGGAATCGGCCGTCGTCCGCGCCGGCTTCGAAGCCGACCGCCACAAGTTCAAACCGCACGTGACCCTGGCCCGTCTGAAGCGCACGCCGACGGCCAAGATCGGTCTCTTTCTGGAAGCCCACGGCGGCTTTTGCGCCGGGCCGTTTCCGATCGAGCGTTTCACCTTGTTCCGCAGTCACCTCAATCCCGGCGGTGCCCAGTACGAGGCCCTGGCCGACTACCCCCTTGCCGGGGAGTAAAGCCGGGCGGGTGTCCATAATTCTTCGGCTTAACTTCTGAAAGCCGCCTTTCGTTATGGGGATGGTAAGTGTTACGATGATCGCTCTTGCGGGTGGGGTATCCGAGAGTTGTTGTTCAATTCCAAATATTGGCTTCTGGGAGGCAGCTTCGGAGCGATCATCGCCTTGATGATCGCGTTCGGACTTGTCTCGCTCCGGAAAGCGGATACTCTGGCGGAACACCAGCAAACTCTACCGGCATCCTCTTACGGTCAGCAATGCCGTCCTGGAAGCCAATGCGGACGTTATCGCGATGCACCGGCATATGAAGGATGTTGTCCTGGCGCGAAATGCCGAAGACCTGGAACTCGCCATTTCCAAAGTGGATGCGGCTAAGAAGCATGTCTATATGCACTTCAAAACCGTCTTGGACCGTTTTCTGGGGGACAAATCCAGGATCATGGAGACCCGCAAGGCGTTTTCCGACTGGAAGGCCATCCGTTCCGAGGTTATCGAACTGACGCGGGCGGCGAAGTACGGCGAAGCGGCCGCGATCACCAAGGGCAAGGGAGCGAAACACGTCGTTCTATTGACCGTCCAAATGGATGGCCTGATTGGTTTCGCCCGCGACAAGGCGGCGGAGTTCCTGGAAGACAGCAAGCGGGAACAGGAGCGGAGCCGGACCTTCCTTTACGGCATGTTGGTCGTCTTGGTGCTGGTCTGCGGCACCATCGCCTATTTTATGGTGGGCAGGGTCCGTCGCGCCGAAAACCGGATATTAGAGGCCATGAACGAGGCCAAGGTCGCCAACCAAGCCAAGTCCGAGTTCCTGGCCAGCATGAGCCATGATCTCAGAACCCCCTTGAACGCCATCATGGGCTTTGCCGAGATGATGGAGGTCAAAACCTTCGGGCCGCTCGGCGACCCCCATTACGAGGAATATGCCAAGGACATTCACAATGGTGGGAACCTCCTTGTCAGTCTTATCGACGACATCCTCGACATCTCCAAGATCGAAGCCGGAAAATACGAATTGGACGAAGAAACCCTGGATGTCTCCATGATCGTCCAGAGTTCCGTCAAAATGATTGCAACGCTGGCCGAAGCGCGAAAATTACACCTTGCCACGGACATGGAACCCAATCTTCCAATGCTCCTTGGCGACAAGAGGGCGATAACCCAGATACTCAACAATCTGCTTTCCAACGCCGTTAAATTCACTCCCGCGGACGGCAAGGTTACAGTCTCCGCCAAGTTGGACGGGGATGGCTCCATAAACGTCTTGGTGGCGGATACCGGCGAGGGCATGTCCAGTCATGACATAGCCAAGGCGTTAAACCCTTTTGAGCAAGCCGACAGCGTCCATGCAAGACGTCATGAAGGCACGGGACTGGGGCTTTGCCTCTGCCAAAAACTCATAAGGTTGCATGACGGCGACATAATGCTGCAAAGCAAGGCCGGCAAGGGAACGACAGTCACCTTGCACTTCCCGCCGGAAAGAACCGTTGTAAGCTGATTGACGAGGCAAAGATGCAGAAAACCATCCTCATCGTCGAAGACAACGCCTTAAACATGAAGATGTTCAATGACCTGTTGCAAGCCCATGGCTACAAGACCCTTAAGTCGATTGACGGCGGCGATATCATGGCGCTGGTCAAAGAGCATCGTCCCGACCTCATTGTCATGGACATTCAGTTGCCTGGAATCTCCGGGCTGGAGATCACCCAGATGCTGAAGGCCGACGACGAGATGAAACACATCCCGGTCATCGCGGTGACGGCCTTCGCCATGAGAGGCGACGAGAAAACAATTCTCGAAGCGGGCTGCGATGATTACGCCGCCAAGCCCATTTCCGTCCCCATATTCCTTGGTAAAATTGCCAATCTTTTGACTTGAAATGCCAGGAGCCGCTAGCAGCCGAACTGGCGTAGCGTCCGCTCGACCGAACCCACATAGGAGCCGCCGAACAGGCGCACATGCACCAAAAGCGGATAAAGGTTGTAGAGGTCGCGGCGCACCTCGAAGAAACCGGGTTGCAAGGGGCGATGTTCCCGATAGCGATCGAAAAAGGCTTCCCCGAAGGTTCCGAACAGGGTGCTGAAAGCCAGTTCGATCTCGGCGTCGGCGTAATAGACGGCGGGATCGATGAAAGCGGCGATGCGCCCGCCCTTGCAAAGCACGTTGCCGGTCCACATGTCGCCGTGAACGAGGGACGGCGGCGAGCCGTCGTCGAGCCACCGCGGCAAGCGTCCGGCGAGGGTCTCCAGCCGGCCCATCAGTCTTCCCGGCAGGCGTCCGGCCCGTAAGGCTTCCCGGCCCATGTAAAGGAGTCTTTGATCGCGAAAAAAGGCCAGCCAGCTCGTGGTCCGGGGATTGGGCTGATCGAGGCCGCCGATCAAGGTGTCCTTGCCGAAGCCGAAAGACTTCTCGGTGATGGCGTGAAGATCGGCCAAAAGATCGGCGGCGTCGGCCTGCGCGGCGGCGGTCAGGCCGCCGTCCGCTTCCACATGGGACATCAGCAGCAAACGCTCCTC
>DUZD01000047.1 GCA_013349695.1 Rhodospirillaceae bacterium | reverse complement strand
CAGGCCGCCGTCGAACAGGCTTGCGTCGCCGCGGAATTTGTTGATGGCGAAGCCGGCGAGGTGGGCGCGGTCGGCCTCGTCCAGGAGCACCCAGGTGCCGACGATGCTGGCGATGACACCGCCCCGGTCGATATCGCCGACCAGAACCACGGGGACTCCGGCGGCCTGGGCGAATCCCATGTTGGCGATGTCGCCACCGCGCAGGTTCACCTCGGCCGGGCTGCCCGCCCCCTCGGCGATGACCAAGTCGGCCTCGGCGGCAAGGCGCTGAAAGCTCTCCAAAACGGCGGGCAGAAGTTCTCCCTTGAGGTTCTGGTATTCCCGCGCCTTGGCGTTGCCGCGGACTTTTCCATGAACGACGACCTGGGCGCCGAGGTCGGTCTGGGGCTTCAGCAGGACCGGGTTCATGTCGGTGGCGGGAGCGACGCCGCAGGCGCGGGCCTGCAACGCCTGAGCGCGGCCGATCTCGCCGCCATCGGCGGTGACGGCGGCGTTGTTGGACATATTCTGGGGCTTGAAGGGACGGACCGTCAGCCCCCGGCGCGTATAGGCCCGGCACAGGCCCGCCACGACGAAGGACTTGCCCACATTGGACCCCGTGCCCTGAATCATGAGGGCTTGGCATCCGTCCCGGCCGGACACTAGAACTCAATCCCCGGCTGCCCCTTGACGCCGCCGCGGAAGGGATGCTTGACGAGCTTCATTTCCGTCACCAGATCGGCTTGTTCGATCAGTGCTACATCGGCGTTGCGCCCGGTGATCACCACATGCAGATCGGGACGCCTTGCCTCCAGGGTTTCCAGCACGCCGGCCAGGGGCAGGTAGCCGTAGCGCAGCACGATGTTCAATTCATCGAGGATGACCATCCCGTAGCCGGGATCGTCCATCATCGCGCCGGCCGCTTCCCAGGCCTTGCCGGCGGCGGCGATGTCGCGCTCGCGATCCTGGGTTTCCCAGGTGAAGCCCTCGCCCATGACCTTGAAGACGACGCGTTCCCCGAAGCCCTCGAAGACCCGCCGCTCGGCGGTCTCCCAGGCGCCCTTGATGAATTGGACGATCCCCACCTTCATCCCGTGCCCGATACATCGCAGAGCCATCCCGAAGGCGGCCGTCGACTTGCCCTTGCCGGCGCCGGTATGGACGATGAGCAGGCCCTTTTGCTTGTCCTTACCCGCCATCAGCTTGTCGCGGGCCGCCTTCTTCTTCTCCATTTTCCGCTTATGGCGAAGCTCGGGGGTCTCTTCCTCGGTCATGCCGTTTCCTTCCGTTGCGCACCGGCGAGATCGGCAAGCAGGCCGTGGGTGCTGTTGAGTCTCGGCCGCCAGAGCCCGCGCTCCTGCGCCTCCAGAAACTTTTCCGCCATCTCCCTCAGTGCCGCCGGATTGTTGTCGGCAATGAAGCCGCGCACCTTTTCGTCGCCGAGATAGGCTTCGTAGACGGCGTCGAAATGGTGGTCGCGGACGCAACGCGCGGTGGCGGCGAAGGCAAACAGGTAGTCCACCGTCGCGGCCATCTCGAAGGCGCCCTTGTAGCCGTGCCGCATGACCCCTTCGATCCATTTCGGATTGACCACCCTGGCGCGGACGACCCGGGCCACCTCCTCGTCGAGGGTACGGATTTTTGGGGATTCGGGCCGTGAGTGGTCGATATGGTAAGTACTGGGCTGGTTTCCCGATAGGCTCCTTACGGCGGCGGTCATGCCGCCTTCGAACTGATAGTAGTCGTCGGAATCGAGAAGATCATGTTCGCGGTTGTCCTGGTTTTGTACCACCGCGTCGACGTTTTTGAGGCGGCTTTCGAAGAGGGCGTGGGCGCTCTTTCCTCGCGCCCCGGCGCCGTAGGCGTAGCCGCCCCAGGCCACGTAGGCCCGCGCCAAGTCTTCGTCGGTTTGCCAGCCGCGCTCGTCGATCAGCGCCTGGAGGCCGGCGCCATAGGCGCCCGGCTTCGAACCGAAGACCCGAAAGCCGGCCTGGAGCGCCGCCTCCTGGTGGTCCATTCCCAAGGTGGCGAGCCGTTTCGTCTCTTCCTGGACCCGAGTGGCGAGAAGGTTTTTCTCCCGCGGCTCGTCGAGGGCGGCTACCGCGCGGGCCGCCGAATCGAAGAGGTCGATCAGCCCTGGGAAAGCGTCGCGGAAGAAGCCGGAGACCCTGAGCGTCACGTCGATCCTGGGGCGGTCGAGGACGTCCAGGGGCAGAATCTCGAATCCCGTCACCCGGCGCGAGGCGGCGTCCCAGGTTGGACGAACCCCCATCAAGGCAAGGGCTTGGGCGATGTCGTCGCCACCGGTGCGCATGTTGCTGGTTCCCCAGGCGGTGATCGCCAAGCCGCCAGGCCAGGCGCCGTGTTCCTGGACGTGGCGCTCGATGAGCAACGACGCCGATTTCCAGCCTAGTGTCCAGGCCGCCGGAGTAGGCACCGCGCGGGTGTCCACCGAATAGAAATTGCGCCCCGTGGGCAGCACGTCGGGCCGCCCCCGAGTCGGCGCCCCGGCAGGGCCGGGCTCCACGAAACGCCCGTCGAGGCCGGTCAGCAGGCCCTTCATCTCCGTCCCGCCACAGGCCTCGACGGCGGGCCGGATGCGGTTCTCCACGTCGTCCAGAACGGCCCCAGTGCGCGGCCAAGCCGGATCCGGAACCTTCTCGCCGGTGATCAGACGGAGGGCCAGGTCCTCCAGCCGTTCCACCGTATCCCCATGGCTGCGCCAGGGAACGTCGCCAGTAAGCGCGCCGGGTCTCGGTCCTTGCCAGGGCGCCGCCATGTCGCAATCCAGGGGATCGAAGTCAAGTCCCAGGTCGGCGGAGAGCGCCCGGGTCAGCGATGCGTCCTCCTGTTCCGTCCCCCTGGGGACCCGGACCAGCGCCAGGAGCAGGTCGTCCCGGCGCCGCCCGGAGGGCGATTCCCCGAACACATGCAGGCCGTCGCGGATCTGCATCTCCTTGAGTTCGCAAAGATAGTTGTCGAGCTTGCCGAGCGCCGCCTCGTCGTCGTCGGCGGCGGCGATGCCACAGTCGTCGTCGATGCCCGTCACCCGGCACAGGGCCAGGATCTCCCGGTTCAACAGCCCGAGCCGCCGGGGGTCCAGGCCGGCCGCCTCGTAGTACTCGTCGACCAGCCGCTCGAGGTCGCGAAGCGGCCCGTAGCTCTCGGCCCGGGTCAGGGGCGGGGTCAGGTGGTCGATGATCACCGCCTGGGTTCGCCGCTTGGCCTGGGCCCCCTCGCCGGGATCGTTGACGATAAAGGGATAGAGGTGCGGTAGAGGCCCCAGGGCAACCTCGGGGAAGCAGTCCCCCGACAGTGCCAGGGCCTTGCCGGGCAGCCATTCCAGATTGCCATGCTTGCCCATGTGGACGATAGCCTGGGCTTCGAAGCGCTCTCTCATCCAGGCGTGAAAGGCGAGGTATCCGTGCGGCGGTGGCAGGTCGGGATCGTGATAGCTGGAGGCCGGATCGATGTTGTATCCGCGCGCCGGCTGCAATCCGACGGCGACGTTTCCGCAGCGGAAGGCAGGAATCGCGAAAACGCCGTCCCTGAAGAAGGGATCATCCTCGGGTCTTCCCCAGCGCTCCGTCATCCCACGGCGGGCGCCCTCGGGAAGCCGTTCGAAAAAGGCCCGGTAGTCGTCAAGAGGCAGGGTCTCGCGGACTTCCCGCAAGGGCAGGGCCGCCGCGTCGTTGGTTGGGCCGGCGGCGAGGCGCTCGACAAGTTGGTTGCCGTCCACCGGCAGGTCCCGGACGTCGTAGCCCGCGTCGCGCAAGGCCTTGAGCAGGTTTACCGTGGCCGCCGGGGTGTCCATCCCGACGCCGTTGCCGATCCGCCCGTCGCGGTTCGGATAGTTGGCGAGCACGAGGGCAATCCGCCGCGCCGGGCGGGGAGCGCGCCCGAGCCACGCCCAATTGGCGGCGAGCGCGCAGACGAAGTCGACGCGGTCGGCAACCGGCTCGTAGGCGACGATGTCGGTCTCGGTGAGCGGATCCCGCTCCTGCCGCCCCTTGAAGGAGACGGCGCGGCTCATGATGCGTCCGTCGACCTCGGGGAGGGCCACGTTCATGGCGATGTCGCGGGCGGCGAGCCCATGTGTTCCGTTGCGCCAGCTTTCCTCGTTGCCGCCGGAGAAAACGACCTGAAGAAGCGGGCAGCCGGCGTCGTCGAAGGGACTGGCCGCGCGTTCGCGGCCCGGCGCCGAAAGGGAAAATCCGGTGGCAATGAGGATCACGTCCGGCTTCGCCTCGGAGAACGCCCCGGCCAGCGTTTCCGCCGCCACCGGGTCCTTGAGGCTTGAGACGAACACCGGCAGGGGGTTCATTCCCCGCTCCGAGAGGCCGCCGACCAGGGCGTCCACTCCCTTGAGGTTGCCCGCCTGGAACAGAGCCCGGTAGAAGACCAGCGCCACCGTCGGCGCCCCCTTCTTCCAGTCGGCGCGCAAGTCGTCCAGGGAGCCGGCCGGGCGTCCACGCCGGTAGAAACCGGCGCGCAAAACCGGCCGGGGCTCCCGCCATTCGGTGCCATGGCCGATAAGCGAGGCGGCGTAACGCAGGAACTCCAGGGCATTGTCGGCGCCGCCATGAACACAGTACTGCCACAGGCGGTGGAGGGCCTTGCCGGGCAGGGTAGAGAATCCGGCGAGCTCGGCGTCCGGCTGGTCGTCGCCGGGAAGAAGCGCCAGCGCGATGCCCTTCTCCTTGCACACCGCCGCCACCTGCTCGACCCCGTAGGGCCAGTAGCCGCGTCCGCCGAGGATACGCGCCACCACCAGGCGGGCGCGGGAGATCACATCTTCCACATAAAGGTCCACGGACATGTTGTGGCCGAGGTGAAGCAGGCTGGCGAGACGCAGGCTGGGGAATTCCGCCGCCGGCAGCTGCCCGCGTGCCGCCGACAGGCAGGCGAGTTCACTGTCGGCGGCCGAGAGCACGACGATGTCGCCCGGATTCTGGCCGAGGTCCACGGCCTCCGAGCCGTCGGCGATCGCTCCCGGCTTGGCGGCGAGAAGGTGCATCAGCCCATGAGGGCGGCCTGGATGGCCATTTGGTCGAGTCCGGCCATCCCGATCACCACCAGCTCGCTACGCCGCTCCTCGCCGGGCCGCCAGGGGCGGTCGTAGTAGCGCTGCAGGCGCGGTCCCACGCCCTGGACCACGTGGCGCATCTCCTTGCCCGGAACATCCACGAAGCCCTTCACCCTGAGGATGCCGTGATCGGCGACGGTGGCTCGGATGCGCTCCTCCAGGGCCGCCGGGTCGCCGACCGGGCCGAGAGCGACGACGAAGCTGTCGAAGCCGTCGTGATCGTGGTCACTGTCGCCGCCGTTCCCGTCATGATGGGACGGGCGCGCTTCGATCTGGTCCTCCACCGCCGCCGCCAAGCCGAGCAGAACCCGGGTGTCCGTCCGTCCGTGGATGGTGGGTAGTACCTTGATCAGGGGATCGATGGCCTTGGCCAGCCTGCTCCGCACGGTATCGAGGTCCTTGCCGTCCACCAGATCGGTCTTGTTGAGCAGCACGATGTCGGCGCAACGGAGTTGGTCCTCGAAGATCTCGGCGAGCAGTGAGTCATGATCGAGCGCTGGGTCGGCCTCGCGCTCCGCCTGGACCGCCTCGGGATCGTCGGCGAAGCGGCCGGCGGCGACGGCGGGAGCGTCGATCACCGCGATCACCCCGTCGACGGTGACACTCGAGCGGACCTCCGGCCAATTGAAGGCCTTCACCAGGGGCTTGGGAAGCGCCAAGCCCGACGTCTCGATGACAATATGCTGGGGAGGGTCGTCCCGCTCCAACAGGGCCTCGATGGCGGGCAGGAACTCGTCGGCCACCGTGCAGCAGATGCAGCCGTTGGCAAGTTCGACCACGTCGGCCTCCCCGCAACCCTTGATTCCGCAGCCAAGGAGCGCTTCGCGGTCTATGCCGAGGCTGCCGAACTCGTTGATCAAAAGCGCGATGCGCCGGCCGTTGGCGTTCTCGATGATGTGGCGGATCAGGGTCGTCTTGCCGGCGCCAAGGAAGCCGGTGATAATGGTTGCCGGAATCTTCATTGCACCTCGTCCTTAAGTACTGTTGGAAGTCCAGCGGCGACGAAATAGACCCGGTCGGCGGCGGTGGCCACCTTCTGGTTGAGCCGTCCGGCGTGATCGCGGAAGGCGCGGGCGAGTGCGTTGTCGGGGACGATCCCCAATCCCACCTCGTTGGCGACCAGGACCACCGGCCCCGGCAGCCCATCCAGAGCCCCGGATAGAGCCTCTGTCTCCTTCTCTACGTCCCGTCCGGCCGCCATGATGTTGCCTAGCCAGAGGGTCAGGCAATCGACCAGGACCGGGCGGACCTTCCGGCAATGCCTTCGCAGCGCCCCGGCCAGCTCCAGGGGCTCTTCCACGGTAGTCCATTGGTCACCCCGCCTTTCCTTGTGGCGGCGGATGCGTTCGGCCATCTCATCGTCCCCGGCCTCGGCGGTGGCGAGAAAAACCGCCGGTCCTCTTGCCGCGACCAGCCGCTCCGAAAAAGCGCTCTTGCCCGAGCGGGCGCCGCCCAGGATCAGGGTGACGGGAGGCAGGGGGAACGGGGGATCATCCGTCAAAACACCATTCTCCACCCGAGAATTATCGACTTCTGTCGGGCCGGTCAGGTCTCCTGGCTCGGGGTCGTCAATCGGGGGACGCCTTCCCGGCGCGCGTTCAGCGCCAGTGGCAATCACTCCCCTCGATCTCGCCGCTCACAGTTGCGGGGGCAGCGCCGAATTTGTGGTAGGGCCACGCATCGGCTTCCCTTTCCAGCTCGAAGTTAGCTGGCCTGACTTTAGCACGGCGCCGGCGGACGAATCCAGCCGCCATGCAGGTTCATCCCGGAGACCTTCCAGCCGTCCGGCGGAATGTGGTCGACGCGGGTCAGCGACAAGGTGTTCACCTTGATGGCGAGAGCCCGTTCGGGAGCGATGCCGAGAGCCTGGGAAAGGGCGGCGCGGACGATGCCGGCATGGGCGACGGCGACGATGTTCCGGCCTTCCCATTCCGTGTTGAGGCGCCGGACGACTTGCGAGGCCCGCTCGACAACATCAGCGAAACTTTCGCCACCGGGGGGTTTTTGGTTGGCGGGATCGCGCCAGTATTTTCGCGCATCTTCGATCTGGTCCCATTTCAGGCCGTGCCAATTACCGAAATCCTGCTCGTTCAGGTCGGGTTCGACGATGGGCTCAATCGTTGTCTGGACCATCTCGGCAATTGCCCGGCCGGTGTCCCGGGCCCGCGAAAGCGAACTGGTCACCCAGACCGCGTTATCAGGCAGCGTCTCCGCCAGCGCGCGTATGGACTTTTCGTCGGAGAGGTCGCATGGAACGTCCGTGCATCCGTATATGTGCCCCTTGGAATTCTTGTCCACGGGGGCGTGGCGAATCCACCACCAGCGGGTCGTGACGCTCATCCGGGCACCGCCGCCACCGCCACGACGACCGTCAGTACCCCGATCTCGGAGGCCTGCTGGATAGCGCCCAGCACGTCGCCGGTATAGCCGCCGATCTGACTCTTGGCGAGTCCGGCCAGCAAGGCGGCGCCCGCCGCCGCGCCGGCCAGGGCCGCGGCGCCCGTCTCGGGACCCAGGGCGAGAACCGCGACAAGCCCGCCGATGACCACGGCGGCGGCCATGGCCGGACCCCCGGGGCATCCGGCGCTGGCGCCGAGCCCATCCGCCCGCGCCGGTTCCAGGGCGAACATCGCCGCCGGCATGGCGGCGCGGGACAGGGCGGCGGCGGCCACCAGGGCGGCGGCGGCCAGCGGCGCCGGCAGCCCGGAGAGCAAGGCGGCGCGGAGGCCGACGCCGAGGATCAGGGCAAGCACCCCGTAGGCACCGATTCGGCTGTCACGCATGATCTCCATCTTGCGTTCAAGGCTGTCGCCGCCGCCAAAGCCATCGGCCGTGTCGGCCAGTCCGTCCTCGTGAAGGGCGCCGGTGAGAACGGCAGAGACCGTCAAGGCGACGAAGGCGCAGGCCAGCGCCGGCAGTCCTGTCCAAGCGGCGGCAAGGAGCGCCCCGCCCGCCGCCAAGCCGATGCCCGCGCCGACGAGCGGAAAGGCCCAGACCGTCTCCGCCAGGGGGACTCGCGCCATTTCCGCGCCTCCGGCCGAGCCGGACACGGGCAGGCGGGTCAGGAACTGGAGAGCGGCGAGGAATTGCCGCCATGGTCCTCGCCGGGAGACGGCAACCGATTTCAGGTCTTCTTCGGCGGTGGAAATCGAACCCTCCCGTGAACAATGCCCGCTTCCGTGGACCGGTTACAGGTTATAGGTTAGACCCGCCACAAAGCAAATCCACGCCAATAAGAAAAAAGGCAAGGGACTTATGGTCACGGGGGCGGCGATCCGGACGCTCGACGATGTGCGGGGGCTCCTCAAGGACATTCCGGGGGCCGATGAAACCGCCGCCCAAGCGGCCGCCGAACGCGAACTCCGGCTGACCAAACCGGAGGGGGCCCTGGGGCGGCTGGAGGAATTGAGCGCCTGGCTCGCCACCTGGCAGGGACGGCATCCGCCGGTCCTGGAAAGCCCAAAGACCATTGTTTTCGCCGGCAGCCATGGCGTCACCGATCGAGGAGTCTCCGCCTTTCCGGCGGAGGTGACGCTGCAGATGGTGGCCAACTTCGAGGCCGGCGGGGCGGCGGTGAACCAGCTTTGCCGGACTTTCGGCGCCGGCCTTGCGGTTGTACCGATGGACCTGGAGCGGCCGACCCGGGACTTCACCAACGAGCCGGCGATGAGCGAAACCGAATGCGCCGAGGCCATTACCGCCGGCATGGAGGCGGTGGACGGAAACATCGATGTCCTTTGCCTGGGCGAAATGGGAATCGGCAACACCACGTCCGCCGCCGCCGTCTGTCACGCCCTTTTTGGAGGCGGGGCGGCCCTGTGGACCGGTCCCGGCACCGGCGTCGAGGACGAGGCCCTGGAAAACAAGATCCAGGTGGTCGCCGAGTCGAAAGCCGTTCACGACTCGGACCTGACGGACGGCCTCGAGGTTCTGCGTTGCCTGGGAGGACGAGAACTGGCGGCTATCGCTGGCGCGGTGATCGCAGCGAGACGCGAAAGGGTGCCTGTCCTCCTCGACGGTTATGCCTGCACGGCGGCGGCGGCGGTCCTGGAGGCCTGCATGTCCGGCGCGCTCGATCATTGCGTCGTCGCCCACGCTTCCGCCGAGCCGGGGCATCGTCTGTTGCTGGAGAAGCTGGGCAAGGCGCCGCTGTTCGACCTGGGGATGCGCTTGGGCGAGGCCTCGGGGGCGGTCCTGGCCCTTGCCGTCCTCAAGGCGGCGGTCGCTTGTCACACCGGCATGGCAACTTTCGGCGAGGCCGGGATCAGCGGCCGTTCCAGTCCTTGAGCGCCCGCTCCAGCCGATCGAGTCCGGTTGCGTCCGGGGCGATGCCGAAACGCAGCCAGCCGGGATGTTCCGGGAAGGAACGCACCAGAATCCGCCTGCCGGCCAGATATTCGAACAGCGCCGCCGCGTCTTCCGTGCCGACAAGGCAAAAGAGAGACGTGGCGCCGATGATTTCCAGGCCGGCGCCTCGGAGCAGCTCTTCTTGCTTAGACATCCGCCGCGCCAGGGCGTCACGTGTCTTTTCGATCCAGTCCCGGTCGGCCAAGGCGCGGAGCGCAACCCATGCGGCCGGACCGCTCACCGCCCAGGGACCGAGACGGGCGCGCAGCATTCCGGCCACTTCCGGCGGCGCCGCGGCAAAACCCAGCCGGCCGCCGGCCAGGCCGAAGAATTTACCGAAGGAGCGCAGGACCACCAGCCCCTCCGCCCCTCCCCTCGGCGCCAGGGAGAGTTCCGGCGCCACATCGGCGAAGGCCTCGTCGACAACCAAAAAGCCGCCACGCGCCGCCAATCGGGCGGCCAGGGCGGCCAGCGCCTCCGGATCGTATCGGCGGCCGGTCGGATTGTCCGGATTGGTGACGGCGGCGGCGTCCGCGTCCGGCGGCACATCGCCCAGCGCCGCGACCGTCCGCACCGAGTGTCCGGCGAAAGCCCAACAATGGGCATGTTCGCCATAAGTGGGGCCGATCACGGCGACAGTCCCCCGAGGACGGAGGTAGGGCAGAATCTGGATCAGTGATTGGGAGCCCGGCGCCGGGACCAGGCAGTCCGCGTCCGGCGTCCCATAGTAGGCGGCGGCGGCCTCCCCGAGGCGGCGCTCCAGATCGGTATCCGGCAGCCGCGTCCACGCCTCTCCGGGAAGCTCGCCGACGGGATAGGGGGTGGGATTGATGCCGGTGCTGAGGTCCTGCCACTCGCCGGGCGTGCCGCCGAAGATCCCGCGGGCCCAGGACAGATCGCCGCCATGGAAAACGGCGGTCCGATAGGGAGCACTCGTCGAGCTGGTGGGCAGCGATGACATACAGGCCGTGACTCGCTTTCACTCGCTAACCGGAAAACCGCCTCCCAGGCAGCAACCTTAATTTTAAAGTAATGGACGCGGCTTGGCGATTGTCGAGAGCGAAACTCAACCGCGGCCCCGTTCCTTTCGCCCAGCAATCAACCTAAAAACGGCAGTTAGCGGGTTGCCAACTGTGTTCAACTAGTTGATATGATGAGGGATGCAGACACATTTTCCCTCTTCCGAGGTTCACCCCGCGGGTGAACCCGCAACGGTTGAAGGCGCTGGCGCGACGCGGCGTCTTGCCGTGGACAGGTTTGGCGGTCGGGTTCACGTGGAATGGGACCCGGATGCCCCGGTGACGCCCTTGGGCCAGCTCTCTTTCTTCATCGAATATCTCCGCCTGGGCGGTCTTTTCGACTCCTTGGCGACCGACTGCCCGGTGGTCATGACCAGCCCCAATGCGCCGGCCAAGCGCGACGTGTTGGGGACGTTGCTGTTTGTCGGTTCTTTCGGGCCATAAGCGCTATGCGCACATCACCGGCCGGCGCGGCGACGGCGTCAATCCCCACCTGCCGGGGATGAAGAAGGTAGTCAGCGAGGACGCGGTACGCCGCTTCCTGAAGAAGATCGAGGAAGGGCCGGGGGTGGACTGGCCGCGGAGGCACTTGCAGTACTGCACCCGCCCCCTTCCGCGGGAGCCTTGGATATTCGTGGATACCACGATCAAGCCTCTGTGCGGCAAGCAGGAAGGAGCCGTCGTCGGGTACAACCCGCATAAGCCGGGACGGCCGTCCCACACCTACCACACCTATATGATCGCCAATCCGCGGCTGATCCTGGAGGTCGGAGTGCGGGCCGGCAACGAACAGACCTCGGCCCATTCGGCGCCGGGGCTTTGGAGTTTCCTCGGGGACTTGGCCCGAGACGAGTGGCCTTCGCTCCTTCGCGGCGGCCGCGACTGGGGGACGGAGGCCAACATGAGCGGGCCGATGCCGGGAACGTATTCGATGAAGTGAAGAACCACTGGGGCGGGTTTGTGACCCACGATGTGAAGCGTTGCTATCTCACGGCCCGCTTCGTCGCCCTGGTCTACAACTGGTGGAGCTTGTTCGTCCGCCTGGCCGATCCCGACCGTCACACGGAAGCCCCGGCCAGCCGAGAGCTCCTGCTCTACGGGGCGTCGCCGCGCTTGACCCAAGACAGGAGCCCGGTGCGGGAAAGCCGCAAGCCGGGATTTGCGCGGGGGGAACGGGGAAACCCGTTTCCCTACCGCGACCCCCATTTCTTGATATAGGAATTTAAATGCGTATGGTGTCCCCAGACTGTATACAGGGGACCTCAACTCAATATCCCTCCGTCAGGGGCACGGGAGCATTGTAATCTCGGGAGAAAAGCGATTACTGCAAAACGTTTTGGACAGCAGTGGTCAGGGTTTTCAAATCGTTAAGAAGGACCTTCCAATCGTCGTGCTCGATGAAGCGCTCGCAAGCCGCAATGATCTCATCCAGACGTGATCCCTGACACATTTCGAGTGCCAAGCCAAGGTACTCCACAATGTGGTTGCGTTTACTTTGTGGCACCTTATGCAAATTGAGCCTCAGGGAAAAACGCCACAGGCGATAATTAGCAGGCTCCCTTAGCCGGTTTTTGCCTTGGTAGGCCAATTCGAGCTTACCAGCCGCGTGGCGAGCATGAATTCGCGCCTTGAGTACGTGCGGCTGAATGCTGCTCTGAGGCTGCTGCCGGCGGTCGTGGAGGTTGCTAGCTTCCCCCTCGATGGCCCTGCGCTCCTCCTGGACCCAGTGCGGCATTTTGGTCCTGCGCTCCTCCTGGTCCCAGGGCGGCAGTTTGCCATCGTTCACCTCAAGCCATTGTTTCGTCAATTCGAATGCAAGCGAGTCCATCCAACCTTCACTCCAGGCACACGTCGAATCCACAGGGCATCGGTCGTCCCAATCCTTCAACCCTTGAAAGGCGTGACACAGCAGTTCGTGCATCAGCACGTAAGGGAGCTGGCACATCGTAGCCCAAGAAAAGGCATCATCCTTGATGCCAAGGCCCACTAAGGAAATCGGATTGTCAGCATCCGCGTAACGACAGGTGCCTGTCGCGGCAGCGATATCCAAGATGTCGGTCGTTTGGTGTGCATGATGTTCAGCGGTTTCGAGGAGCACTTTGGGCCAAGATATGGCCTCATCTCCCGTAACCATCTGATACTTATCCGTTACAACTCTGCGGGTATGCCGCAAGAATTCAAGAAACTCAGCGAGGCACTTCTCTTCGCCTTTTCCGTTGGAACAGGGCTGGCATTCGAAGCTATCGATCTCCTGCCGAAAGTTCCTTATCCGTCTGGAGAGTACGTCGGCAGCTGTCGTATGGCCCTTGAACGTGAAGGTGTTGAACCCGCAGAGCGAGGAGCGCACTAGCTTACCGAGCGGTGGCTCCGTTCCCGCCCGTGCTGTCGTCGCCCCAGATTTGATTAGGTCCAGGGCAGCTTTTTGCTGGACCGTAGCCCCTTGATCTTGGCCTGGCAGGCCCTCGCTACGAAAGATCATCGCTTTCGTCATTAGAATGCGCAATGACGCCTTACGGCCAATATCAAGCTGCCGGGGCGCGAGCGGGCCACTCACCATTACTTCTATGCCCTTCTTGTCTCCCGGCTCGTCGAGATACGCCTCGCTGCCGAAGGCGCCCAGTGGCAAATAGTTCTCGACTTGAGGCTTGACAACCTTCTGCCACAGGATCCGCAACGTTTCCTTGACGGCAGACTTCGCTACACCCTTAACTAGGTCGTAAGCGACCGCGCCAACAAAGACGAGGATCGCAGTCTCAACCGGGCCCAGGCCAGCCTCATTGGTTCTGACCTCGAACGGCGAGGTTGGAAACTTCCTTTCAAGGTCATCAGGGGCGATACCAAGAATTCGCCCCGCCTCCTCTCTTGCGCGAGAATCAGCCAGCACGCCGTGCCAGACATCGTCAACCTTGGCGTTAAGTTCATCGACTCCGACAACGCCGCTCCCGTATCCGATTATCGGGTATCGGGACAGATTCCTCACGGTTGACCATCCTGTTCGCCCCCTTCAAGAAGACCCTCCCTGTGCGGAAGGCCTGATTGGAAGACAATCACTCCCAACCACAAATTCTATACGCGGATGCTACCAGGGTATAGCACCGCCAGTCACGTTTACAGTCGGGGGACAAGCAGTCGGGGGATGGACTGGCCCCCAATTGAACCGGACACCCTGACATAGGAAGGGAGGCTTAAGGATATCCTTGAGCATATGCCTATGTCTTATTTTAACGACCGTGTTGAGATCAT
>DUZD01000046.1 GCA_013349695.1 Rhodospirillaceae bacterium | reverse complement strand
CGGCGTTGCGCGGCGCTTGTGATGGATTGACATCACGGCGCGCCACGCGCCTAGCCGGGAAACTCGGAAGCCCGTCGTATGGGGTCAGGAATCCCGCCGGGGTGTACTAGTGGCCCGCCGATGGGCGTGATGATGGCGAAAAACTGGGCCGTATGGGTTCTCGAACACCGCCAACTCACCAAAATCGGGCTATCGGAAGGCCGCGGAGGGAAAACTATTCAAACGGCGAGGCAATTTGGCTATGATCGCCATGAATGTGAAGGTTATCTGGGAAATGTCGGAGGATGCAAGGAAGATCCTAGATATAGTTGAGAAAAGGATGACCCTTGCACAAATCGCCGAAGCTAAGAAACTTGCCCGCGAGTGGGTAAGGAAACATAGGGAATAAAGCAAGTGGATAATGAAATACAAGAAACAGAGCAAATGGATAAAAAAAAGCAGGGAGAAAAGAATGTAAACGTACTATATCTGTTTATATTTCTCTCATTGGTTGCATTTTTCTTTCTTATCTTATTTATTGGTTACTCCATTGAACTATATTATAAGGAAAAAGATAGGGAAAACATGAATACCTACAATCAAAATTATACGACTGCATTCAAAGAATAGGCCTGCCGCGAAAGTCCGCATTTTATAGGTCTCCGGTTTGTCCTCCGCGGACGGCGTTATGATCGGCCATTCATTTCTTGCCGGAGGGGTGGCGGAAAGTGGCGGAATCGCGGGCTCCGCAAATCCAGGTGAATTCCACTTGCAACGACGAAGAGCCTGGAAACTTCTCGGGGAACAGGGAAATGCCGCTTCGAGAGGGGGCAACCACGGGGAATGGTGAATTGGGTTCAGGGAATGACCGGAACCCGAAAAAAACCCGAAAATCCAATTCCCTTCGCCATCATCGCGGCCATCGGCGGGAAATGTGGGCTGGCCGGGCGGTATTAAAAATCGATACAGCGGCCTTTTTTTTCCCAATCCCCGTAACGGGTGGGATCGGGGCCTTCGCGGCCGCCGATTTCGCGGGTTTCCTTTTTCTCGATTTTGGGTTTTTTGGCGCCGGCCTTGGTTTTTTCCTTGTTCCCGCCGTCGGCGGTGAACGTCGTTTTTTCGATCGCTTCCTTGGGATTTTTCATGTTTCTTGCCTCCCCGCCGCCGTTAACGGCTCGTCGGCGACCCGGCGACAATTGGTGAACGGCCGGGAAATATAGAATATACTTCAGGTGACGGCAAAATTTTGGTTCTTCACCGATTAGCTGGGAAATCAGGACGGCCCGCAAAAGTGGCCTCTTTCTGGCCTCTCAAAAAAGTAAGCCCGGCCTATTCTCTTGAGAGACCTTGCGGCCATTCTCCCGAGCCGACCTGGGACCCACGGGGACGGCGCCCTCGCGGCGGGTCGGGCCGCGCTTCCCCGGTAATCGGTGAAGAACCAAAAAATTCCGGCCGGCCCAGAAAAAAGCTTGGCGATGGTTAGCCTAAACAAAAACTCACCCGATGCCCCGCGCCCGCGCCCTCGACCTTCTTGACGCGGTCTGCACCCGCAAACAGCCTCTTGGCGAGGCCATCGACGGCCACTTGGGCCTATCACGGCTGCCAGCCCGCGACCGCGCTTTCGCCCGCAACCTGGCGAGCACGGTGCTGCGCCGTTTGGGCCAGATCGATGCCCTCATCGACCATTGCCTGGACCGTCCGCTGCCCCGCAAAGCCGGCGGCGTGCGGAATTTTCTGCGCCTCGGGGCGGGCCAGCTTCTGTTCCTGAAAATTCCCCCCCATGCCGCCGTCGACACGACGGTCGCGTTGGCCCGGCAACGCCGCCACGGTCCCCATATGGCCCTGATCAACGCCGTCCTCCGGCGGCTCTGCCGCGACGGCGGGAAAATGATCGAGGCCCAGGACGCCGCCCGTCTCAATACTCCCGATTGGTTGTGGGAATCATGGCGGGCGGCCTACGGCGAGCAGACCTGCCGGCGCATCGCCGAAGCCCACCTCCGCGAACCGCCGCTCGACATCACCGTCAAGAACGACCCGCAAGCCTGGGCCGACAGGCTGGACGCCACGATCCTCGCCACCGGCACCCTGCGCCTTCATCGGCGCCGATCGGTGACCGAGCTGGCCGGCTTTAACGCCGGCGCCTGGTGGGTCCAGGACGCCGCCGCCGTTCTTCCGGCCCGCCTGCTGGGCGACGTCAAGGGCCGGCGCGTCATCGACCTTTGCGCCGCCCCCGGCGGCAAGACGGCGCAGCTCATCGGCGCCGGAGCCAGGGTCACCGCCGTCGACCGTTCTCCCAAACGGCTCGAGCGGTTGCGCGCCAACCTGAGGCGGCTCGGCATGCAAGCCGAGACGATCGCCGCCGACGCCGGCGAATGGCGGCCCTCCGAAGCCGCCGACGCCCTCCTTCTCGACACGCCTTGCTCGGCCACCGGAATCATCCGCCGCCATCCCGACGTGGCATGGCTGAAGGGGCCCGGGGACGTCGCCGTGCTGGCCGCCCAGCAGGCGCGGCTGCTGAGCGCGGCGGTGGCGATGGTCAAGCCCGGCGGTCTCATCGTCTATGCCTCCTGTTCCCTGCAGCCGGCCGAAGGGCGGCAACGGATCGCCGCCCTGCTCGCCGGCGGCGCCGCCGTCGAACGAATTCCCATCGCCGCCAATGAAACCGGCGGCCTCGCCGAATTGCTCACCGAGGAGGGCGACCTGCGCAGCCTGCCCTGCCACTTGGCCGCCGTCGGCGGCATGGACGGCTTTTTCGCCGCCCGCCTGCGGCGGCGCTAGTCATGTACTCATAAGTGACGATATAATTAGACGATAGCTTGCCGCGCCGAAGTCTGTTTACCGCCTGAAAGCAGTCGTAAAACCGTGCTCTCTGAAAGAGCAGAAACTAGCCAATAAGAGACATTATGTCATCGGATGGCCTTGGAGGAAAAACTCTTCAAATGGCAGTGGTATCTGGGTACGGTTGGGGTGGGTTTGAAGGTTCTCTGGGATAATAAATAGCCGGTTCAAGAGAGCCGAAGACGTGGGGCAGGGTATGTCATTTGATGGACCGTGCGGATAGTATTGGGCATGGAAGACACGGATGTACCGTCAAAAGATATTGAGCGGCGGCTGATCTACCGGATGATGGTCCGCTGGTGGGAAGCGCGCGGGGGCGGAGAAACCCCGTCCCTGCAGGCGATGTCCCTCCAGAACATGGAGCACATTTGGCCGGATGTGTTTATCCTTTTCAAGCTTGGCGTTGAGGGCGGTCCGGTGTTTGAGCTTGTGGGCGAGTCCTTTTCCGGTGAAGGCGGCGATGCTCTTGTCGGCAGGTCCGTTTCCGAGGCGCCCAAGGACACCCTTGTCGGACAGGCGCTGGCCAATCTAGAAAAGGTTCTGGACATGGGGGTTCCCTTCACCCATGGCGGTGAGTTCGTCGCCGGCGCGGGGCAAACGGTCCTGTTCAGAAGCATCATCATGCCTCTTAGCGAGGCGCCCGGAACCATCGACAGGTTGATGTGCGCGGCCAACTGCAAGGTGCAAGAAGATATCCGCGAATAGACAAATTTCATTGGTGGTGAAAAACCGGAAAAGCAATCCGAAAATACAGTTTTTCGGTAAGGTTGGAGATGATGCGGGAGTGTTGGAATGGGGCGGGATTCATTTGAAATTTATGCCTTCAAGGACGGGAACTGGTCTGCCGATTCCGTTCATGAGAAGAAGAATCTGGCCATTAGTCTGGCCCTGACATTGTTGAACAAAACGGACAAGACCGCGGTCCGTGTCGTTAAAAAGACTAGCGGCTTACCCAACAACCAAGTCCAGGCCGTCATCATCTTCAAGGATTCGAGCGAGGACATCCGCGTTTCAGATAAGGCGTGGGACGACTCCGTCCGCAAAAAAAAGGAGGCGCGTTTAAAGAAATTGGCGGAAAAGGTGATGGAAAAAAAGAAAGCCGACGGGGAGAAAACCATGAAATTAAATATGCGAATCATCAAGATGAGCTTTATCACCGGTACGACCTTGGGCGTCTTGATAGGCTGGGTCTACTACGTACTGGATTATTTCGGAAAGCTTTGAACAGCTGCCGCAAGACGATTATTCCCGCATATCATCGAGAAAGACACCCGTGCCCAGAAAGCAACGAAATAACCTCTGGCCCCAGAATTTATTTCTCTTTGAATATCAGCTAAGTGACCGTAACAGAATAATTGAATCACCATCCTCCCTTCCGTCGTCATGGCCGGACTTGATCCGGCCATCCACGGGCCCCGCGCTCGGCATCAACCGCCTCCTGGTGGAGCGCGTTGCGCGCATCGCCGGCGAACTGGGCCGCCCCATCGCCCGCCCTGCCGAGGTGCGCGAATGGCTGGAGCTTATTTCACCTCCGACATGAAGTCCTCGAACTTGCCGTTCGCCAAACGGGGTATTTCGTCCACGCAGACGAGATTGAGCGTGAACGGATGGCCGAGACGGTCTAGCACGGCCTTGCGGAGGCATTTTTCGTCCCTCGGCTTCAATGCCTTTTTCACGACCATCCGAAGCTCCAGTTCCTCGGTGGTGCGCTGAACGAGTTGGGCTTGGCCGACCGGCCCGTACTGATCCAGGTTGTTGGAATCGAAAAGCGGCCAGATGAGATCCCCCGAAGGCAGGGTCAGCATATTGCGCTGCCGGCCGAGGATGCGGCTCAGGACCGGCAGGCCGCGCCCGCAGGGGCAGGGCTCGCCGAATTCCCCGTAATCGCCGATTTCGTAGCGGATCAGCGGCATGGCGAAGTTGTGCAGATCGGTCAGCACAACCCGACCCGTTTCGCCGGGGCCACAGGGCGTGCCGTCGTTGTTCAGAATTTCCAAGAAGATTCTTTCGCTTTGCACGTGGTAATGGGGATGGTCCGGGCATTGCAAGGCAATTATGCCCACTTCCTGGGCGCTGTAGCAATCGCTCAAGGAGAGGCCGAGAACCTCCTCGCAGGCGGCGCGTAGGGTGTCCTCGACCACCTCACCCATGGTCGCGATCCCGCATAGGTTGGAGAGTTCGACGCCGTTGTTTTGGCAATGGTCCAGGATCGCCCGGAGATTGGACGGATAGGTAAACAGGTAGTGCGGGTCTTCCTCCCTAAGCCAGGCGACCTGTTCGGCGACAGTGCTTGTGACTCCTAAGGACACCATAGGGCCGGAGTTGTAACCGGGAACCCAGCCTTGCGGTTTTATCTGTGATTTGGACGAAATGGGACGTATGATCTTGGCCGTTTTGCCGCGAAAGTCGCGACTGCGCCAGAGGTGATAGCGCAGGTTCAGTGCGGCAAAAAACAACTGCGTCACATCGGTGGTCTTGACCGAAATCGGCCGCCCGGTCGATCCCGAGGATCGGATTTCCCGGATCCGGCCATGTCCTTCCGGCATTTTGCGGCTAACCAGATCCTGTCCATGGTCCTGGATGTCGGTTCTAAGAAGGGTTGGAATTTTCCTCCACGCCTCCATGGTCACCCGCTTAAGACCCGCCAAGGCCTTGAAACGGCCGCGGTAAAAGGGAACCGTCCGTTCGGCGTGGACCAGCAGCATTTCCATTTGGCGGAGCTGCAGTCGTTGCAAGGCCTCCGCCTCCCACCATTGGCTCTGGTCCAACTGGTATTGGAGGGCGAGAATCCTCGCCTCAAACTGCCGCGGAACGGCCGGCCAGCCGATGCCGGCGACCGACGACCAGGGAATGAAGATGGGGGATTGTTCCTTGTCCGTGGCTGTCCTATTTCTCATTTCATGCACCTTACTGCTAACTAAGAAAATGGCGGAAACCCACGATGGCGGTTTGGATAGCAAGAGCACACTGGTCAACGGCACCACCGTCACGATCCACTTTCCGAAGGATCGGGTGTGCGAGTCGTAAACGGCCCATTTTGTCATCCTTCAAAAGACTGCTTTGGGTCAAAACCGGCACTCCGAGGCGGAGCCTCCAATGGTCCGTAATGCGGCAGTAAGCAGACCCTCGGTTTATGAGTACACAATCTAGAACGGATCGTGACTGACGAGAAGACTTTGGCGATTCCAATCAATCTGGATTTGCTCCAAGCAGGATTCTTTACTCACCGCCCGAAACGGGAGTAAACATCGGCGGGTCGAGCATGAAACAACAGCTTTAGGAGTCTTTCCTGCATGGAATTCCTGATCGAACTTTGGGCGTTCATGAGAGCCCGCAAGAAGTTTTGGCTGCTGCCGATCATTGTCGTCATGGCGTTGTTTGGCGGCTTGGTCGTGTTGAGCCAGGGTTCGGCGGTGGCGCCTTTCATCTACACCATTTTCTAACCGGTTGGGTGGCGTGCGTATCTTAGGCGTCTCCGCCTTCTACCACGACAGCGCCGCCGTGCTGATCGACGACGGGCGTATCGCCGCGGCCGCCCAGGAAGAGCGTTTCAGCCGCCAAAAGCACGACGCCTCTTTCCCCGAAAAGGCCATAGCCTACTGTCTCGAACAGGCCGGCGGGGGGCTCGGCAAGGTCGATTACGTGGCCTTCTACGACAAGCCTTTCTTGAAGTTCGAACGGCTGCTCGAAACCTATCTTGCGTTCGCGCCCAAGGGCTTTCAATCGTTCCGGATGGCGATACCGTTATGGCTCAAGGAAAAGCTCTTCCAGAAGAACCTGCTCGGCAGGGAATTCCGCAAATTCGATGACGGCTTCGACGGCCGCGAAAAGCTTCTCTTCGCCGAACACCACCAAAGCCACGCCGCCTCGGCGTTCTTCCCCTCGCCTTTCGAGGACGCCGCCGTCTTAACCATGGACGGGGTCGGCGAATGGGCGACCACCTCGGTGGCGCTAGGCTCCGGCAATCGCCTTGAGATGATCAAGGAAATCCACTTCCCCCATTCCTTAGGCCTTCTTTATTCGGCATTCACCTATTACACCGGCTTCAGGGTCAACTCGGGCGAATACAAACTCATGGGACTGGCGCCTTATGGCGAGCCCAGATACGCCGGCCTGATCACCGACAATCTGATCGATGTCAAAAGCGACGGCTCCTTCCGTCTCGACCAGTCCTATTTCGACTATTGCAGCGGCCTGACCATGACCAAGCCTCGTTTCCATGATCTTTTCGGGGCGCCGCCGCGCCGCCCGGAAGAGCTTTTGACCCAACGGCACATGGACCTGGCCGCGTCCATTCAAGCGGTCACCGAGGACGTTGTTTTAAAGATAACCCGGTGGCTGGCCGACGAGACGGGAGCCAGTAATCTGTGCCTGGCCGGCGGCGTCGCCTTGAACTGCGTCGCCAACGGCAAGGTTCTTGGCGACGGCCGCTTCGCCGACATCTGGATCCAGCCGGCGGCCGGCGACGCCGGCGGCGCCCTCGGCGCGGCGCTCTTGGTTTACCACCGCTTCATGGACCGCTCACGCCGCCCCTTGGACGGCCAAGACGCCATGCGGGGGAGCTTCCTGGGACCCGAGTTCACGCAAAGCCAGATCGAGGAACGCTTGCTCCGGGCGGAGGCGAAATTCACCTCCATGAGCGACGGCGAGACCATCGCCGCCGCCGCCGCCGCCTTGGCCGACGGCAAGGCGGTGGGTTGGTTTCAAGGCCGCATGGAGTTCGGGCCCCGCGCCCTCGGCGGACGGTCTATCCTCGGCGATGCGCGTTCCCCGGCGATGCAGAAGATTCTCAATTTGAAGGTCAAATACCGGGAATCCTTCCGCCCTTTCGCGCCTTCGGTGCTCGCCGAGGACTTGGCCGACTGGTTCGAGCTGGATCGCCAAAGCCCCTATATGCTTGTCGTCGCCGACGTCGCCAAAAAACGCCGCCGGCAAATGAGCGACGAGGAAAAAACCCTTTTCGGCATCGACAAGCTGAATGTCGTCCGCTCCGAGATCCCGGCGGTGACCCATGTCGACTATTCGGCCCGGATTCAGACAGTGCATACCAGCACCAACCCCCGTTACCATGCGCTGATCAAGCGCTTCAAGGACCTGACCGGCTGCCCGGTCATCGTCAACACCAGCTTCAACGTCCGCGGCGAACCCATCGTCTGCACGCCCGAGGACGCCTTTTACTGCTTCATGGGAACCGAAATCGATGTCCTGGTAGCGGGCAACTGCTATCTCGACAAGGAAGATCAGGATACCAGCCTGAAACGCGACTACAAGGACGCCTTCGAGCTCGATTAAGATGCTCGCCATAAACAAGGTTCCATGACGATGGCGGCGCGACCAAGCTTTCATGACATCGTGGCCGGCTTGTCGCCGGCGCGCGGCTGGCGGGCCGTTCGCCATCTCGTTTACGGAACACCGCTCTATGAACTGACGCTGAAAGGCCGGGTTCCGGACAAGCTGCGCGGCACGCCCCCCGATCCCTGGCCCGGCGATCCCGCTGTCGGCGCCGCCATCGTCAAGGGCCAACTGGCCATCGCCGGGACAAGCGTCTCCCTTGCCGGGAATCCGTGGACAAGGAAGCCGGAAAGCGGCGAGGCGGCGGCGGCCTTGCACGCATTCGCCTGGTTGGCCGACCTCAAGACCCTGGGTTCGGAGGCGGCCGGGAAACGGGCCCGGAAACTTGTCAATGGTTGGATCAAAACTCATTCGCGCTGGAGCGCCCTGGCTTGGCGTCCCGACGTTCTGGGCGAGCGGCTCGGTCACTGGTTTTGCAGTCACGATTTCCTTTGCCTCGACGATGACCCGGCTTTCCAGGCGAGGTTTTTGTCCTCGGCGGCGACGCAAGCCCGGCATTTGCAAAGAGTTTGCGCCAAGGTGGAAAAGGACGCCGGCGCCTTTGCCGCCATCAAGGGCCTGATCTACAGCGGAATCTGCCTGCCCGGGTGCGAAAAGGCGATCGACACCGGCCTCAAACTCCTGGGCCAGGAGATCGCCCGTCAGATCCTCCCCGACGGCGGCCACTTCCAACGCTGCCCGTCCCTGCATTTGAGCGTTCTTGCCCATCTGCTGGATCTCCGCGGCACCCTCGTCGCGGCGAAGCTGGAGGTGCCCGATTCCTGGCAACGGGCGATCGACACAATGGCGCCCATGCTGCGCAGCTTCCGGCTCGGCGACGGCGGCCTGGCGCTGTTTAACGGCGGCAACGAAGAGGACGCCCGCCACATCGATGCCGTTCTTGGCCGCGCCGGGGTCAGGGGCAAGGCCCTGCTCAGCGCCCCTCATTCCGGTTTTCAAAGGCTTGCCGCCGGGCGCACGGTGATCATTGCCGACACCGGCGCCCCGCCCGCCGCCAGTTTCCTTGCCCATGCCGGAACCTTGAGTTTCGAAATGAGCGTCGGCAAGGAACGCCTGATCGTCAACTGCGGCGCTCTCGGCGACAGCGATCCGGCTTGGCGGTTCGCCACCCGGGCCACCGCCGCCCATTCAACCTTGACGGTGGACGGCGCCAGCTCCTCGGAGGTCCGCGCCGACGCCCACATCGGCCGGCGGCCCGCCGACGTCGCCAGCAACCGCAGGGAAGCCGACGGCAATATTTGGCTGGAAGCCCGCCACGACGGATATCCCGGCCTGGTCCATCATCGCCGGTTATATCTGGACGCTTGCGGCGAGGATGTCCGCGGCGAGGACATTCTCGCCGGTTCCGGCGGCCGGGAATTCACGCTACGTTTTCATTTGCATCCCTTGATCGGGGTTTCACTGACCGAGGGCGGTTCCGCCGTCTTGCTGAGGCTGCCAAGCGGCGTCGGCTGGCGATTTCTCGCCGACGGTGGCGCCATCGGTCTTGAGGAAAGCATCTACGCGGGCCTGCCCAACACCTTGCGGCGGTGCTCGCAGATTGTCGTTTCCGGCCCTTTGAACGGCACCAGAACCACCGTCAAATGGGCCCTGCACCGCGAGGGCGGGCGCCGTTGAGACAGTCTGCCAGGCACGGGGTTCCTCCCATCCCTGGTTGATCCCGGCATAAGACGGAACGACGCCGCCCCGATGCCGCCTGGGCAGTAAGCAGGATATCCCCCCAGACTGATCCGGATTAACGGCTTACCCCCGCGGCTTGAGGTGGTTTGAAGCCTGCTCCCGCAAGCCAGTTGCACCGCGAGCAGTTCCGAGTCACGATCAACTCGCCGGAAGGTGTCCATATGGGAAACCCCGGCTAAGGTACGATTGTCATGGATTTGAAGGTTATCCGGGAAATGTCGGGTCGGTCTAACCCGCTTCGGCGCGCTCGATTTTCGTTCGTGAGCTGCCCCCGGTTGTCGCCGGAATCCGGCCATCCATATGAGGAGGTACGCTGATGGATTCTGAATTGCTTCCCAAGATCCCGACGGGCACGCCTGTCGAGGCGCTTCCCGAGTTTGTGACGACCTCTCTCGTTTTCATGGCCGTGCTTTTCATCTTCATCGTCGGCTCGGGGGCATTGACCCTCGTCGTCCTTTTCGTCGTCGATACTACACAGACCAAATACGCGGTTCGCCGCAACTATCCCGTTATCGGCCGATTGCACCACGTCTTCGAGCGATTGGGCAAATTCTTCCGGCAGTACTTCTTTGCGATGGATCGCGAAGAGATGCCGTTCAACCGCGAGCAGCGGGAGTGGGTGTACCGCGCCGCAAAGAACGCCGACAACACCGTTCCCTTCGGTTCGACCCGCAACCTTCACCCGATAGGCACTTTGTTGTTCCTCAACTGCCCCTTCCCGACGCTGGAGGAAGATATGCGGCCGACGACGCCGATGACCATCGGGCCGTACTGCGCGCACCCTTATACGAGCGACAGCCTCTTCAATATTTCGGCAATGGGCTACGGCGCCATCTCCAAGCCCGCGACTCTAGCCCTGTCCAACGGTGCGCGCTTGGCCGGCTGCTGGATGAATACCGGGGAAGGCGGGTTGTCCCCGTGGCACTTAAAGGGCGGCGGCGACCTCGTGTTCCAGATCGGGACTGGCAAATTCGGCGTTCGGAACGAAAATTGGGAACTCGCGGACGACAAGTTGGCGGAAGTCGCGGCGCACGAACAGGTGCGCATGTTCGAGGTCAAGTTGAGCCAGGGCGCCAAGCCGGGCAAGGGGGGAATCCTGCCGGGCGCCAAGGTTACCGAGGAAATCGCGGCCATCCGCGGCATTCCGGCCGGAAAAGACGCAATCAGCCCGAACCGCTACTCTGAAATCAACAACGTCCCGGAGCTCATCGACTTTGTCGAGCGGGTGCGGTCCGTGACGGGCAAGCCCACCGGAGTCAAATTGGTGGTTGGCGCCTGGGAATGGTTTGATGAGCTGTTCGAAGAAATCAACCGGCGCGGCATCGAATACGCGCCGGATTTCATTACCGTGGATGGCGCCGAGGGCGGCACTGGCGCCGCGCCGATGAGCCTGATTGACTACGTTGGCCTGCCGATCCAGGAAAGCCTGCCTATAGTCATCGACAAGCTGGTGGAGCACGGTTTGCGCGACCGGATCAGGGTCATCGCCTCGGGCAAGCTGATCACCCCCGCCGACGTCGCCTGGGCGCTTTGCGTGGGGGCGGATTTCGTGGTGTCGGCCCGCGGGTTCATGTTCGCGCTCGGTTGCATCCAGGCGCTGCAGTGTAATAAGAACACCTGTCCGACCGGCATCGCCACGCATAACCCCAGGCTCCAGAAAGGGCTCGATCCGCGCGACAAGGCGGCCCGCGTCATGAACTATGCGAGGAATATCGTCGGCGAGGTTTGTGTCATCGGCCAATCCTGCGGCGTTCTCGAACCCCGTGGTTTGCGCCGTTATCATTGCCGGATCATCATGTCCGATGGTCGTTCGGCGCCACTCGATGAGCTGTATCCCGAGATCCGGCCCGGAGTGTCGACTACCGAAGCCGCATGAGCCCGCCAGCATTTGGGGTCTTGAATGTTGAATTCACTTCCCTCCATCAGAGGGGGAGGTGGACGGAAATTTAACATTCAAGACTTGACCCCTTTAGTGCCCTGTTGCGTACGACCAAGAGGGGTGGTAGGAGGCGCATTGGATGAAGAGATGTCCGTCCAGCATCAAGGTTTGGACATGGGCATTGTGTTGCCTGGCGGTCGCAATGCTTGGATGGCCGCGGGCCGTGCCGTCGGTTGCCGCGGCCGACGCCGTGGAAGCGGGAAAGCCTATACTACCCGGTGAAAAACAATGCCGCTATCAACTGCCGGAACATCGCAAGTGGGCGAAGCAAGAAATTTGGGCCTGGATGGAGCGGATTTGCCTGGGCGAAACCGCCGATATGTCGGAGTACGGGGGCGGCGACGGCCATTCTTGCGATCCGACGAAAGCTGATGACTGGCCAGAGACCCGGGACCTTAGTTCCGAATTACTCTTAACCATTCTCAACCACGAACCCTATCGCGGCGCGCTCACCCGTACCGGGGTCCGCATCCGATGCGCAAGCTTCAACGAGACCGTCGATCTCTCCCACATGGTCATCACGCATCAACTTTGGCTCGACGACTCCCGTTTTCGCCAGGCTGTCGACCTTGCCTACGTTCGGGCTTCCAGCCTTATCTTACTAAGTGGCTCCACCTTTGACGGCCCGTTCAAAGCTGATGGCCTTGAGGTGGCTGGCAATCTGTTCATGCGCGGTGGAGCGCGTTTCAAGGAGGTTCGCCTTCTCGGTGCCAAGGTTGGCGGTAACCTGGACGCAAGTGGCTCCACCTTTGACGGCCTGTTCAACGCTGATAGCCTTGAGGTGGCGGGCTATCTGTTAATGAGAGGTGGAGCGCGTTTCAAGGAGGTTCGCCTTCTCGGTGCCAAGGTTGGCGGTAACCTGGAGGCAGATGACTCCACCTTTGACGGCCTGTTCGAAGCTGATCGCCTTGAAGTGGCGGGCAGCCTGTTCATGCGGGACGGTGCTTCATTCTATGATATAAACCTGACTGGTGCCGAGATCGGAGGACACCTGCAGCTCCGAGATAGCGATTTCAAGGGGCATCTCAACCTGACCTCCGCGTCCATTGGAGCGGAACTCCACTTGACTTCGCCTCGCCCCGTCAAGGACCAGAAACCGGGAGTCGAAAACTTTCCCCCGCCAAGGTGGACAAAGAAGTCCAGACTCACCCTCCGAAATACACAGGTGGGGGCGCTCAATGATACGGAGTATGCGTGGGACATCCAACCCGGCCAGCTCGACCTCACTGGGTTCACTTACGGCCGACTGGGTGGGTTGAGGGCGACCGCGAGCAGCGCCATGTCCGCCCGGCCGAACGAATGGTTGCTCGAGTGGCTCGCCAAACAGGATGGGTTTGAAACAACCTACAATCCTCAGCCCTTCGAGCAGCTCGCCAAGGTCTTACGGGACAGTGGTTATCCGGGAAAGGCCGCCGATATCCTGTTTGCGGCACGGGACCACCAGCGCGACCATCGGAAAACTCCCCGGTTGACCAGGGCCAAACTATGGGTTCAATGGGGGTTGATTGGCTATGGCTACCACAACTGGATCGCATTGCTCTGGTTCGCCATACTGACCGGGCTGGGAATGTGGGCCTGCGGCAAGTCCGCCCTTGGCCGTCGCATGCGGCGCTCCCAGCGCTATTGGTACAGCTTCGATATGGCGTTACCGCTTATCGAGCTCAATGATCGACATAAGGCCGTCAAGCTCACTGGCGGCGTCCTGGCCTATTTCTATTTTCACAAGTTAGCTGGGTTTGTGCTGGTGTCTTTCCTGGTCGCCGGCCTATCGGGACTCACCAAGTGATACGCAATTTGCTACCCCCGAAGCGATACGCCCGTTCCGACCCGCACCCATTCTTTGAACCGGTTGTTAGGCTCGTCACAAAATAACCGCGTCACTTCCCTTCCGTCGTCATGGCCGGCCTTGAGCCGGGTATCCACGCGGTCGATGCCGAGCGCGGGGCCCGTGGATGGCCGGATCAAGTCCGGCCATGACGACGGAAGGGAGGATGGTG
>DUZD01000045.1 GCA_013349695.1 Rhodospirillaceae bacterium | reverse complement strand
CTCCCGGGGCGTCGAGAACGCTTGACGATGTACCCGCATCGCCGGCGCGTCCGCTCCTACCGGGAGAGCGGGAAAAGCGATCGTATGGGGTCAGGAATCCCGCCGGGGTGTACTAGATATTTTCCGATCGAATGTGATCGCCTTACAGCGTCGAGGAGCCTGAAAAAGGGCCTCAATACTGCCTGGCCATTGATTTGGCCTTGCTTGCCTCCATGGCAAGGCAGCGGACTACAGAGAGGCGTTTGCTGATCTTCTCAATGTAAGCCTTGAGTTCGGCGCCGACGAGACGAATGACTTCCTTGGTGATCGCCGCCGAGTCCCTGTCGTGGATGTCCTGCATCTTGGCCAGTTGCAGGGCCCACTTTTCGATATAAGGCCGCCAGTCGCCGCCGTGGCGCGTGTTAACGTAATTCAGCACCTTCATGTGGCTCACCTCGCCCCACCATTCGACTCGGGGAATCTGGCCACAAGTGTTGTTATGCACCCATTCGATCCCCAGAAGAGCGGTTGCCGATTGGGCCTTTGTATCGCCGGACCCGGCGGACGGAAATCCCGCTCTTGCCGCCGGTGACGGCGGCGGCGTCTCGGCAAAGAACATTTTGGCGCCGATTGCGGTCCCAATCACGGCGACGGCGAGCGCCGCGATAGCCAGCGCCGCGGCCATACCGCTAAACGGCCAAACGCCCGCCGCCGCGCCAGTGCCGCCCAGGCCCTTGGGAGGGGCGGCCGGAACCTGCTTGCCGGCACGATTGAGGATATTGCGGACGCGCAGCAGGATCTCTTCCGGATCACAGGGCTTGGTCAGGTAGTCGTCGGCTCCCACCCCCAGGGCGGTGAGACGGTCGTGACGTCCTTTGCGCGCCGTGAGAACCATGATGGGAACCGATGAAAGGGCGCGGATCTCGCCGGCCAGATCGAGGCCGTCGGCGTCTGGCAGCGTCAGGTCCAGCAACACCAGGTCGGGTCTCTCCTTGCCGAAAAAGGCGCGCGTTTCCTTGCCGGTCGCCGCAACGCTGACCTTTGTATCCCTTATCCCTGAGACAAATGGCGAGCAGCTCCTGGACGAACTCATCATCCTCGACAACAAGAATATGCTTACCGATATTTGTCATCCATGTATCAGCCCTTGCCGCGCATCAGCCTGGCTTTCCGGCGTTGCCAATCGCGATCCTTGATGGCCGCCCGCTTGTCGGTCTTGCGCTTGCCGCGGGCCAGGGCCAGTTGCACCTTGGCGATGCCGCGGGAGTTGAAATAGACGGCCAGCGGCACCAAAGTCATGCCTTCCCGATTGACCGCGCCCAAGAGCTTGGCGACCTCGCGCTTGTGCATGAGCAGTTTGCGTTGCCGCCGCGGGTTGTGGCTGAAATGGCTGGCCGCCCGGTATTCCGGGATATAGGCATTGAAGAGGAAAAGTTCACCCCCGCTGTCGCCGGCGTAGGATTCGGTGATGGTGGCGCGGCCCTCGCGCAGGGACTTGACTTCGGTGCCGAGGAGGACGAGTCCCGCCTCGAAGGTTGCGTCGATGAGGAAGGAGTGGCGCGCCTTGCGGTTTCGCGCCACGACCGTGCCGTCAAAGTTCTGTTTTTTTGGTGCCATCGGCCGGCGGACTGGCGGCGCCGGTCAGTGAAGAAGTCCCGCCCCGGTCAAGGCGTTCTTGACGTGCTCCTTGCTTGTGGCGGAAATTTCACAAAGCGGCGGCCGCGTCTCGGCCGCGCACTTGCCCAGCAAGCTGGCGGCGTATTTGACCGGTCCGGGGCTGGTTTCGCGGAACATGGCCTGATGCAGGGGCATCAGTTTGTGTTGAAGCGCCATGGCCGTTTCGTAATTGCCGTCCCGCCAGGCGCCTTGCATGTCGGCGCACATCCTGGGCGCGATGTTGGCGGTGACCGAGATGCAGCCCTGGCCGCCGCCGGCCAGGAACGGCACGGCGGTCGCGTCCTCGCCCGACAACTGGCAGAAATCCGGGCCGATGGCGAGCCGCGTCGCCAGCGGCCGGGCCAGGTCCGAGGTGGCGTCCTTGACGCCGACGATGTTGGACAGCCGGGCCAGCCGGGCCATGGTCTCGACGCTGATGTCGACGACGCTGCGGCCGGGAATGTTGTAGACGATGATGGCAACGTCGACGGCCTCGTGGATGGCCTTGTAATGCCGGTAAAGGCCTTCCTGGGTCGGCTTGTTGTAGTAAGGAGCCACCACCAGGACGGCGTCGGCGCCGGCGTCCTTGGCGTGGCGGGTCAATTCGATGGCCTCGGCGGTGGAATTGGAGCCGGTGCCGGCGATGACCGGTACCCTGCCGCGCGCCACCTCGATGCATATTTCGACCACGCGCCTGTGCTCGGCGTGGGAAAGGGTCGGCGCTTCGCCGGTGGTCCCGCATGGAACCAAGCCGTGCGTACCTTGCTCGATCTGCCATTCGATCAGGGACTTAAAGGCGGTTTCGTCGACGACTCCATCCTTGAACGGCGTAATCAGAGCGGCCATCGATCCCTTGAACATTGCATCCTTCCCTTGAGTTCCGCCATCGACGGCTGTTCGCGGCGGCCTCGCGGACGTTGGCGCGGCCCAAGGCGGGGCCGGCTCGCCGATCACGGCCTGTTCTCTTCGAGCGGCGACGATACCCCCAACAAGACCGTCGCGGCAAGCGGCGGGTTTCGCGGCCTCTTCCCTGTTCCTGGCCAGCAACGGGTTGTCGCCGGCGCCGTATCGTCGTAGAGTTTCGGCGTCCGGCGGCAACTGGGTTTTGTGTTTTCGGCCGGGGAACAGGGGTTTTTGTGGCACGCTACGGGATCATTGCTTGCATCGCGGCGGCGGCTGTCTTGACGGCGGCGCCGGTGGCGGCCGGCCTTCTCACGGCTGAAGACAGCCGCTTGTCCAAGTTCGCTTTCCAGGCCGCCGGCGCCGACAGGTGGAGCGAGGTTCGCCGCTTGGCCGGGCGCATCAAGGATCCGCTGACGGTGAAGATTTTCCGCTGGCTGGACTCCAGCCGCCGCGGCACCGAGGCTTCATTCGAGGAAATCGCCGCCTTCATGGCCAAAAATCCGGACTGGCCCAGGCAAAGCCTGTTGCAACGCCGGGCCGAGGAGGCGATGACCGCCAAAACCCCGCATTCGGCGATCCTCGCCTGGTTCAGGGCGCGCCAGCCCGTCAGCACCGACGGCGGCGTTCGATACGGCGCCTCCCTGCTGGCCTCGGGCGATAGGGAAAAAGCCCGCCGGGTGCTGAGGGACGTCTGGATCAACGGCAATTTCGGCAAAAGGCAGGAAAAGAATTTTTACCGGCGTTACCGCAAGCTTCTGACCCGCGAGGATCACATTGCAAGACTGGACCGGCTGTTATGGGATGGCCGCGACTGGCCGGTTCGGCGCATGCTGTGGAAGGTCAATCCCGGCTATCGCGCCGTGGCCGTGGCGCGGCTTTTCCTGCGCCAAGGGCGGGGAAACGTGGACTCCGCCATCGCCGCCGTGCCGGAGCGCCTGAAAAACGATCCGGGCCTCGTCTACGAGCGGCTGCGCTGGCGCCGGCGCAAGGGCCGCGACCTGTCGGCGCGCCAGCTTCTCGACGAGCCTCCGGAAGAGCTGGGACGGCCCGCGGCGTGGTGGGTGGAACGCGACTTCCTGGCGCGCCGCGCCTTGCAACGGGGCCATGTTTCGGCTGCCTACCGGCTCGCCAAGAACCATAGCCTCGTGGCCGGCGCCGGCTTCGCCGAGGCCGAATGGCTGGCCGGGTGGATCGCCCTGCGCTTCCTGGGGGATATTAAGACCGCCAAAGACCACTTCCTGACCATGTTCGAGGCGGTGCGATACCCGGTCAGCCGGGCCCGCGGCGCCTATTGGCTGGCCCGCGCCGCCAAAGCCATGAACGACGCCAAGAACGCCGACAAGTGGTACCGCGTCGCCGCCAGCTTCCCCACCGCCTATTACGGCCAATTGGCGGCCTCGTGGCTCGGTCCGGGGCACGGTCTCGTCTTCCCATCCGATCCGATCTCCAATTCGGCTCAGGTCGAGGCTTTCGAATCGCACGAACTGACGCGGGGGATCCGGATCATGGGCGATCTCGATCAAAAGAACCGGATCGACCCGTTCGTCAGGGCTCTGAGCGCGGTCAGGAAGGTCCCCGACTGGCGCTCCCTGACAGCGGCCCTGGCGCGGATGCAGGGACGGCCCGACCTGGCGATCAAAGTGGCCAAGACGTCGACCCGCGACGGCCGGGACTTGGTTGAGACCGGGTACCCGGCGCTGATTCCGCCGCCGCTGGCCGACCGCTCCGGGAAACCTCTCGTCGAGGTTCCCTTGGTGCTGGCCACGATCCGCCAGGAAAGCGCCTTCAATCCCCTGGCCAGGAGCTCAAAGGGAGCCCGCGGACTGATGCAGTTGATGCCCCGAACCGCCCACAGGGCGGCGGGAAAACTCAAGCTCCCATACTCGCCGCGGCGCCTGACCACCGATCCCGACTACAACATGACCCTTGGACAATCTCATCTGGCGTATCTGATCGAGCTCTTTGACGGCTCTTACATCATGGCGCTGGCCGCCTACAACGCGGGTCCGTCAAAGGTCCGGAAATGGAGGCGCCGCAACGGCGATCCCCGCGACCATGCTGTCGATGCCATCGACTGGATTGAATTGATTCCCATTGACGAAACACGAAATTACATCCAAAGAGTTATGGAAAGTCTGCAAATCTACCGCCACCGTTTGGCTGACACGCAAATGGCCCTGTCCCTGGAAAACGATCTCCGGCGTTGAGCCTGGTGGCGCGGCAGCGGAAAGTGTTGCCGATGGTTTCAGCCTGATTTCCGGAAGCGCTTGATGTCTATAATCTCCAAGGTCCCTTTAGCGGACGGCGTTTCGGTTTGCCTCTTCGGCGCCTACGGCACCCTTTTCGACATCAGCGCGGCGCTGAGCCGCCTCGGCGGCGATCTTGGCGACAAGACCGGTCCCCTGACGTCGCTCTGGCGAAACCGGCAATCGGAACAGGCCCGGAAGGCGAACCAGATGGCCGAATACGAGAATTTCTGGTACCTCATCGGCCGCGGTCTCGATGAGGTCATGGCCGAGCTGAAGCTGGACAATCCCGTGCTGCGCGCGAAACTCTTGGACTGTTTCCTCGACCCCGAACTCTATCCGGACGTCAAGGGAGTCCTGACCGCCCTTTCCGAACGGAACGTCAAGACGGCTATTCTCTCTAATGGCGCACCGTTCATGCTGACCTCCGCCGTCACAAACAGCGGCATCCAGGATCTGCTTAAACAGCTGATTTCCGTCGACCCGGCGCGCCACTACCTGCCCCATCCGTCGGTTTACCAGTTGGCGGTGGACGAGCTGAATTCGCAAGCCGGCCGTATCTGTTTTCTGTCGGCGGACAGCGGCGACGTGGCGGCGGCCAGCGACTTCGGCTTGCAAGCGGTCTGGATCAACCGTCTCGGCCGGCAATGGGAACTCCCGTCCGCCCCCCCCGTTCATGAAATTTCCACCCTGGCGGAGTTGTCCGCCCTGTTGCCGGCATGAACCGCTGGCATGGCCGGACGTGGCCAGTATTTTTGCATCTCCCCATCCGTTCTCACCTACGTTTTGAGATGCGGAAACAATGACTTTCAGCTTTTAATTAAATAAAATTCTGGAGATTGGGAGCGGGTTGCGTCGCGGCGGGTTTACGGCGCCGTCATCCGCGCCGGCCGGCAATGTCGACGCGGATGCCTTCCGGAAAATTCGGCAATCAGCCGCTGGAAACGATTTTCTTTGAATTCCCAACGTCCTCGCCGGCGGTGGACGGCGTATCCATTGCGTGCGGCGAATTCTTTTTCGAGTTTTCGACCACGAGGTTGATTTTGCCATCGACGCTAGCCATGTCGGTTATGCGTTTGCAATGGCCTTCCAGGAAAGCGCCGGTTTCGATGGACAGTTCCTCGTGCAGGATGTCGCCGATCACCCGGGCGGTCTTGGACAGGTGGACGTTGCGGGCCTTAATCTGGCCGTGAACGGTACCGTAAACGCGGATGAAATCGGCATGGATTTCGCCTTTGACTTCAGCGGTTTCGCCGACGAGCAGGGTCTTGCAACGGGTATCGCCTTCGATGGTCCCGTCGATCTGGATTTCGCCCTCACAGTTGAGATCGCCGGTAATGCGCAAATCGCCGCTTACGATCGACGGCGGCGCCGGTTTTTTGAGCTTTTCAGAATCCTTGTTCGGCGCCGTTTTGGCCGCTCCTTTTCCTTTGCTAGTCTTGGAAAACATACCGTCCCGCTTTGATGAATTTCATGGGATTCCTGGCTTTGCCCTTGAAAACGACTTCATAATGCAGGTGAGCGCCGGTGCTGCGGCCGGTATTTCCCAGTAAGCCGATCTTCTCACGAAATTTGAGCTTTTGTCCCTTTTTGACAAGGGTTTTTTGGAGATGCCCGTAACGGGTTTTGAGGCCGGCGCCGTGATCGACTTCCACCAGTTTGCCGTAATTTCCCTTCCAGCCGACATGGGTGACCACCCCCGGCGCGGTGACGTAAACGGAAGATTTGTAAACACCGCCAAAATCCACCCCGTAATGGGAGGCCCATTTCTCGTTGATGGGGTCGCGCCGTTTGCCGTAAGCGCTGGTGATGTAATAGGTGCTCAGCGGCGCCGTCAGAGGCAGCCGGCGCATGGCCGAGAGAAGCGCCGTCGAATACTGCAGGTGGGTTTCGAGTTTGAAGAGGCCGGCCTTGAGATGGTTGGCTGGGAGGTTGTCGGGCTTGGCCTCGATGAAAGGTCCGCCTTGTCCCTTGGCCAGGTTGTTTTCGGCGGAAACCAACCGGTTCACCTTGAGGCCGGTCTTTTCCACCACTTTCCGCAGGCCGTCGATGTAGGAGAAAACTTCGCCGGTCAAACCCTGCACGGTGTCCATCTCGCTTTCCTGTAGACTGGCAAGACGGGTTTCCAACCCCTTGATATGGCGACGCATTTGCGCGCCCCGGAACAGCGATTGATTGCGTTCGGCGAGGGCGGTTTGCAGGTCCGTTTCGAGGCTGTCGACGTCGCCTTTGAGCATGGAACTGTCGCTCGAAACCGATTGCAGATTTTGCCGCGCAGAAGCAAGCTTGCCCTTCAAGCTTTCGCGGGTGGCGATCGCCTGTTGGCGTTCCTGCTCGGTGGACCCGAGCCGGGCCTTCACGGTTTTCAGGTTTCGCTGGAGGGCGGCGTTCTGTTCCACCAGTTTCAGTATCAAGTCGTGGTTGTTTTCCAGGTTGGCGGTGATAGTGGTAAATTTTTTCTGATACTCGACGACCTCGCCCAGCAGGCTCCGGTAAGCAAACCGGGCGTTGGCGATCTGATTGTCCTTGCCGGCGATGATCCGGCCGTGGAGGACGTAGCTACTGGTGGCGAAAACAGTCCAGGCGCCGAACAGGACGAGCAGGGCGGCAAGGGCGATCTGGGCGCGGCGGGAAAAGCGGAGGTAGGAAACACGCCCCCCGGTGCGAAGGATGAGTTGATGTTCCGGAAAGTAACGGTAAAGCAAGCTTCCGAAAGCTTTCCGCCACTCCGCGGAAAAGATGTCCCTACTCATCGGACTGTTCTTGCGAGCAATAGCATGACGATCAAAACGTCCCCCTTTCTTTATCTCTCCGTTCCCTTTTTGTGCCCTGGGGAACGGGGGCTGGCACCTGTTGGACATCGCCGCCGCGTTCCGGCGCCGTTATCGGCCGCCGAGCCGGGTCAGCTTTTATCGTTCTCGGCGGCGGCCAAGACCGTATCCATTCGCCCCTCCCCTGGCAAGCCCCTATTGTTTTTCCAGATTTTTTCCGGGCCTTTCCGGCGGCGGCCGCGAGAATCCCGGCGGACCGCCAAGGTCTTTTCGGAAATCACTTCGCCTTGCGGGGAACGTGCATAAAAAGGTGCCGGCGCCTATGCTCGGATGAGCTTGAGGTTTTTCGAGGCGGTCATGAACGTTCGCGGGACATTGCCGGACGGTTTGAGGCTAAGCGATCCGGCCATCCTGCTGGCCACCTGGTTCGGGACCGGTCTGCTGCCGAAGGCGCCCGGCTCTTGGGGATCGCTGGCCGCCTTGCCTTTCGCCTGGGGCATCCATCTGGCCCTTGGCTGGCCCGGTCTTGCCGCCGCCGTTGTCGCCGTTTTTATCACCGGGGTATGGTGTTCCGGCGTTTTCATCAAGGCCGGCGGCCCGGACCCGGCCGCCGTCGTCATCGACGAAGTGGCGGGACAGTGGTTGGTTTTGCTGGTCGTGCCGACCGATTGGTTTCTTTACGGCGCCGGATTCGTCTTTTTCCGGTTCGCCGACATCGTCAAGCCCTGGCCCGTCTCCTGGGCCGACAGGAGGATCAAGGGCGGCTTCGGAGTGATGTTTGACGACGTGCTGGCGGCTCTTTACGCCGGCGGCGCCCTTTACGCGCTGTCATGGTGGACGGAGAGTTGGTGATGGTCCCGGAGGAGATTCGCCGCCTCGCCACCGAGGTTCTCCGCCTTTGCCGCGCCGCCGGACTGAGGATGGCGACGGCCGAATCGTGCACCGGCGGGCTGATCACAGGTTGCCTGACCGCCGTTGCCGGCGCCTCCGACGTCATCGAGCGCGGATTCATCGTTTACGGCAACGAGGCGAAAACCGGGATGCTGGGCCTGCCCGAAGCCCTGATCGCCGCCCACGGCGCCGTCAGCGAGGAAGTCGCCATAGCCATGGCCGAAGGAGCGCTCGCCCGTTCATCCGCCGATATCAGCTCCGCCGTCACCGGCATCGCCGGCCCGGCCGGCGGCACGGCCGAAAAACCGGTGGGCCTGATCCACGTCGCGGCGGCGCGCCGCGGTTTTCAAACCCTGCACCAACGCCACGTCTTTTCGGGCCAGCGGGATGCGGTGCGGATGCAGGCGGTGGCGGCGGCGCTCGAGCTGTTGAAACGCCAGGCGGTGCTAGCGAAACGGCGCCGAGGGCGTCAGCCGTAGAGCTGTTTCGCCCGTTTCTCGTAGGCCGAGACCATGACCTTCACCGCCTCGTTGAAGGCGGCGCCGACGGCTTTCTGAAGCAACCGCGAATGAAACTCGAAATCGATGTAGAAATCGATGATGCATCCGCCACCCCCATGGGGCTCGAAAAGCCAGTGGTTGTTCAGATACTTGAACGGGCCTTGGGTATAGGCGACGTCGATCCGCCCCGGCTTGCGCAGGGTTACCCGCGTGGTGAAACGTTCGCGGAATATATTGAAGCCGATGACCATGTCGGCGGTGATCACGTTCTCTTTCCGATTCCTGACACGGATGCTCATGCACCAAGGGAGGAATTCCGGATAGGCCTCGACCTCGGCGACGAGGTTGAAAAGCTGTTCGGGCGTGTAGGGAAGAATGCGTTTTTCCGCGTGCGTAGGCATGGGGCGGTACGGGGCCGGCCTAGGAAACTGGCGTTTCCGCCAAGCGGCGGCGGCGCAACGCCTCGAAGTCCTCACCGGCATGGTAGGAGGAACGGGTCAGGGGGGTCGCCGCCACCATCGCGAAGCCCTTGGCCTTGGCCATCCGGCTGTATTCCGCGAACTCGCCGGGCGGCACAAAGCGGGCGACGGGCGCATGCCGGGGCGTCGGCCGCAGGTACTGGCCGATGGTCAGGAAATCGACGCGCGCCGTACGGAGGTCGTCCATGACCTGGAAAATTTCGCTTTTCTCCTCGCCCAATCCCACCATCAGGCCGGACTTGGTGAAAATGTCCGGGCTCAGGCTCTTGGCTTGGTCGAGAAGGCGCAGCGAATGGTAATAGCGCGCCCCGGGGCGGATGGAGAGGTACAGGCGCGGCACCGTCTCCAGATTGTGGTTGAAGACGTCGGGAGCGGCGGCGATCACCGATTCGAGAGCGCCATTCTTGCCTCTGAAATCGGGGGTCAGCACTTCGATGGTCATCCACGGCGACGTCATGTGGAGGTGTTCGATGCAGTGGACGAACTGTCCGGCGCCGCCGTCCTCCAAGTCGTCCCGGTCGACGGAGGTGATAACCACGTGCTTGAAGCCCATCTCGGCGACGGCGGCTGCGAGATGGGCGGGCTCCGACGGGTCGGGGCCGGCCGGCGGCTTGCCGGTCTTGATGTTGCAAAAAGCGCAAGCGCGGGTGCAAACGTTGCCCAGGATCATCACCGTGGCTTGCTTCCTCGCCCAACATTCGCCGATGTTGGGACAGGCCGCCTCCTCGCAGACCGTGTGCAGGCGTTTTTCCCGCATCAGCCGGCGAGTCTCGGCGAACGCCTTGGTGGTCGGCGCCTTGACCCGGATCCACGGCGGTTTTCGCGGCGACGGATTGTCGTGGCGGGCCGTTCCAGGATGGCGGAGGGTGTGAACGTCGGTCATGAAATCCCGTCAGCGGTGGTCCATTACCAAAATGGCCATACCGGCTGGCCGGATCAAGTGGGGCTTTTGGTCGCCTCGACGGCGGCCGAAGCGACGAATTTCTCGACGCCGGAGCCGGGCGCCCAGTTCTTGATCACGTCGCGGCTTTCCTCTTCGACGGTGATGCGGATGCCGGAGAAACCAGCGTCGGCCAGCCAGGCGGCAAGGTCCCGCACGCTGGCGGCGCCCGAGATGCAGCCGCTAAGCATGCCGTCGTCCCTGGCGATTTCATCGGGGATCGCCGCCGTCGCCACCACGTCGTGGATACTCAGCCGTCCGCCCGGCGCCAGTACCCGGTAGGCCTCGCGCAGGACCTGCGGCTTGTCGGGCGAAAGGTTGAGCACGCAGTTGGAAATAACGACATCGACCGAACCGTCGGCGACGGGCAGGTGTTCGATTTCACCCAAGCGGAACTCGACATTCCGAAATCCGCGTTCGCGGGCGTTGCGGCGGGACTTGGCGAGCATTTCCGGAGTCATGTCGACGCCGATGACGCGGCCATCGTCGCCGACCTGCTTGGCGGCCAAGAAACAGTCGAAGCCGCCGCCGCTTCCCAGATCGAGAACCACCTCGCCATCCCGCAAGGAAGCGATCGTCAAGGGATTGCCGCAACCGAGACCCATATTGCTGCCGTCGGGCACGGCCGCGAGGTCGTCGGCGGAATAGCCGAAATTGCGGGAGAAATCCTCCGCCGTCGGCGCCGGCTCGCAACTAGACGAAGGCGCCGCCGGCTGACAGCATCCCGAATTATTCCCGTCGACGGCGATGGCGGCGTAGGCTTGGCGCACTTTATTGCGAACGGAGTCGGCGGAAGATTCGTTCATCGACGGATTGCTCCCTTCGGTATCAGGAATTTCATTGAAAACTATAACACCTTGCTCTCGATAGCCAATCTAAAGTCGTGCGAGGTCGGGAGCCGACCGGCATAACCCGACAGTCTTTAGATATGAATGGCCCGCTGAAAAGCATCGAGAACCGATTCGTGCATGGTTTCCGACAAGGTCGGATGGGGAAACACCGTGCGCATCAACTCGGCCTCGGTGGCTTCCATGGTTCTGGCGATGGTGAAACCGTGGATCAGTTCGGTCACTTCGGCGCCGATCATGTGGGCGCCAAGGAGTTCCCCGCTAGCGCCGTCGAAGATGGTCTTGACCAGACCTTCCGCCTCGCCCATGGCAATCGCTTTGCCGTTGCCCAGGTATGGGAAGCGGCCGACCTTGACGTCAAAGCCTTTCTCTTTCGCCGCCGCCTCGGTCAAGCCGACGGAGGCGATCTGCGGCCGGCAGTACGTGCAGGCCGGGATCAGGGAGGCATCAAGGGGATGAACGTCCGCCGCGCCGGCGATCTTGCCGATGCAGACGACGGCCTCGTGGCTGGCCTTGTGGGCGAGCCAGGGCGGCCCGGCCAGGTCGCCGATGGCGTAAACCCCCGGCTCGCCGGTCCGGCACCATTCGTCGGTGAGCACGTGGCTCTTGTCGACGGCCACCTTGGTCCCTTCGAGGCCGATGTCCTCGACGTTGCCGACGACGCCGGCGGCGACGAGCACCCGTTCGACGGCGATATCGGCGGATTTTACCGCCGCCTCGATGCGGGCGGTGACGGAATTCTTGCCTTTCTTCAAGGACTTGACCGTCGACTCCGTATGGATGGTCATGCCCCGCGCCTGGAAGGCCTTGCGGGCGCGGGCGGAAATCTCCTCGTCCTCGAAGGGCAGCACCCGGGGCAGCGTCTCGACGACCGCCACCTCCGCCCCGAGGGTGTGGAAGAAACTGGCGAACTCGATGCCGATGGCACCCGAGCCGACAACCAGAAGGGACTTGGGCAAGGCGCCAGGGACCAGGGCCTCCTTGTAGGTCCAGATCAGCTTGCCGTCGGCCTCCAGGCCGGGCAGCGAGCGCGGACGGGCGCCGGTGGCGAGGACGATATGCGGGGCTTCGAGATCGGCGACGTTTTCGCCGTCTTTTTCGATCCCGACCTTGCCGGCCCCGGCGAGCCGGCCGCGGCCGTCGAAGACGCTCACCTTGTTCTTCTTGAGAAGGTGCCCGACTCCGGCATTAAGGCGTTTGGAAATACCGCGAGAACGCTCAACTATTTTCTTAAAATCGAACCCTATCTCTTTGACTTTCAATCCTAAACCATCCGCGTGTTGCATGTTATGGTAGACTTCCGCCGAGTGCAGCAACGCTTTCGTCGGGATGCAACCCCAGTTCAGGCAGACGCCGCCCAGATGCTCGCTTTCAATGAGCGCCGCGTTCATGCCGAGCTGCGCCGCGCGGATGGCGGCGACGTAGCCTCCAGGCCCGCCGCCGATGACGATCAGATCGAAGGAAGTACCGGTCATAGGCTCTGTCCTTGCAGCAACATGGTCAACGGTTCCTCGGCGTAGCCTTTGAAGGCGGCGAGGAAGTTGGCGGCCACCGCCCCGTCCACCGAGCGGTGGTCCACCGAAAGCGTGCAGGTCATCACCGTGGCGACGCCAAGCGCTTCGCCGACGGCCACCGGGCGCCGCTCCGCCGCCCCCACCGCGAGGATGCAGCTTTGCGGCGGGTTGATGATGGCGGAAAATGACTTGATTCCATACATGCCCAGGTTGGAGATCGTGAAGCCGCCGCCCCGGTATTCCTCCGGCGCCAGCTTGCCTTCCCGGGCGCGCGCCGCCAGGCCCTTGATCTCGTTCGATATTTCCACGAGGCCTTTGGCGTCGGCGGCACGTACCACCGGGGTGATCAGGCCGCCCGGCGTGGCCACGGCGATGGCGATGTCGGCGCTGCTGTAAAGGCGCACCGCATCGTCGTTCCAGCTGGCGTTGGCTTCCGGCACCTCTTTCAGCGCCAAGGCCACCGCCTTGACCACGAAGTCGTTGAGCGAGAGCTTGTAGGCGCCCTCGCCTTCCGGCGCCTTGGCGTTGATTACTTTGCGCATCTCCAGGAGCTTGTCGATCCGGCAATCGATGGTCAGGTAAAAATGCGGGATGGCGCGTTTGGCCTCGGCGAGACGCTCGGCGATTACCTTGCGCATGGTGGTGTGGGGAACCTCGGTATAGGCCTGCCCGGGGACGGCGGCGGCGACGCCGGAGCGGGCCTTCTCGCGGGCCATCTCGATGTCGCGTTTGACGATGCGCCGGCGCGGACCCGAGCCGGTGATCGCCGTTAGGTCCAGCCCCGCCTCATGCGCCAGGCGCCGTGCCAGGGGGCTTGCGAAGACGCGGCCGTTCCTGGCCCGCCCGGGCTCCCGAGACGGCGGCGCGGCGGCGGCTTGTGGTTGCGGGAGCGGCGATTTCGGCGGCGGTTGCGGCGGCGGCGGCGGCGCGCCGATGGCCGAGGCATCCTCGCCCTCTTCGAGGATCACCGCGATGGGAGTGTTGACGGCGACGCCTTCGGTGCCGGCGGCGACCAGGATCTTGCCGAGAACGCCGTCGTCGAAGACCTCCACTTCCATGGTCGCCTTGTCGGTCTCGATCTCGGCGAC